>NZ_CAWPDB010000141.1:0-26267 GCF_963886625.1 Vibrio sp. V23_P3S9T160 | reverse complement strand
TTATTAACCAATTCAAAAACGCTCATAATGAACGACCGATTCTATTAGGTGTTCCGCATGATATTGTACATCCACAAATTCCTCAAGCGATAAGAGCATTTCAATTAGTGAACAACCGTGAAATTCGAATCGTTTTAGAATCAACAAGTTTACTCTGGGCTGCTTATGATCGTCGCGAGCTTGATATGATAGTTACGACCGACATTAAAAATTATAATGAATCTATATGCTTAACGAGTAAAAACCTTTCTTGGGTTAGTACGAGGGAAAGTCGTAGTATTAATTATCGACCTCTCCCCGTCATTTTTAGTGAATCATGTATTATTCGAGATATTGCTATATCAGCTCTAGTTGAATCAGGAATTGAGTATCATCTTGTTGAATATGTTGATGGCTTAAGCGAGTCTTTAGCTGCTGTGGCCGCCGATCAAGGCGTCCATGCCCTGATCAGTGACAAATGTCCCCATTATCTTGTAACAGCCGACTCAGAAGTACAATTACCTTTATTACCAGATATAAAGGTTAACCTTACTTTTGATCAGTTTATAGACGAAGACTTGAAAGTTCTATCGAATAATCTGATTAAAGCTTTCACTGATAATTAATACTATTAAGCAGGCCCATATCGTGTAAAAGTTTTAGCTGCAATTTTCCACCCTGTGGCTGTTTTAAGTAAACATAGGTGATCCAGCATAATGCTATCAAAGAGTCTTAGTCGAACTCGAGCTAAAGCCATATTGTCTGACAAAATATCAATCATTGTCACTTCCTCATCCCTTGGTTGCGCCATACTTTCAGGTGAAGCTCTGTTCTCGACTATATCTCGATAGAGACTAAAAGGCCTAACAATAGTTTCATTATCAGTCTGTGAGAATAGAACTGATTCATCTAAAAAAACCTTATCTAAAAGCGCCAAGTCTTGTGTATAAAGTGCTTCAAAATAGGAATCTAAAAATTGTGAAATTTCTGAATGAATGCTCATTGTATTTTCCTTACTTATTGTGATTGGTCTAGTTAATTTAAGCAGTTTAAAATCATAATAACCAATTAAATATTTAAAGATTAGATATTCAAAAAAATCATAACACCATACTTTAGTTTAGATCTCTATAACATAAGGTCTAAAAAGGTTATGATGAGCTTTAACATCTCTAGAATTTCTTCTACAGTGTTTGTCCAAATTCAAAAACTCTTATCACAATTCATCTTACACACTGGCTTTAAAACAGCTTATCCACAGAAAATGTGGATAAGCTGTTTTAAAGGTATAAATAGTGAACAAACACTAGCCGAAGCAGTCAACACCACCTAAGGCGATGGTTTAGAGATGACAACAAAAAGCGGCCTTTAAAGCCGCTTCTAAGATCATCTCTTCAGTAAGGAGTTATTCGTGAGATCCATCTCGAAGGTAAATTAACCAGTACCAAATGCCAACAAAAACACCCCCACCGATGATATTGCCAATCGTCACGGGTAATAGGTTATTGATCAAAAAACCCATTAAGTTAAGGTCTGCGTAGTCGGCAATATTGGCACCCGTCATCTGCCAAAACTCAGCGGGTGCAAAATATTTGATACCAATTGCCATCGGAACTTGGAACATATTAGCGATGCAGTGCTCAAAACCCGCGGCGACAAACATAGCGACAGGTAAAATCATCACCATAATTTTGTCAGTCAAGGTACGACCACTGAAAGTCATCCAGACCGCCACGCACACCAACACGTTACACATAATGCCAAGCGCTACTGCCTGCATAAACTCGTGATGCAATTTATGCTGAGAAATGGCCATCGCATTGAGGCCAACTTGGCCACCATCAAACATATATTGTTTGGAAACAAGCATACAAGCGACAAGCATCAGCGCACCAGCAAGGTTGCCAAAATAGACGATGACCCAGTTTTTAATCAGCATGCTCCAAGAGATTTTGCCACTCGCACGTGCAACCAAAGTCAGCACTGAACTAGTGAATAGCTCACCACCGGTGACCACCACCAGAATAAGACCTAAGCTAAACGCAAAGCCGCCGATAAAACGGCTCAGACCCCAAGCCATATCGCCCGTGCCTGTCGTCACTGTAGTGTAAAAAACGAAAGCAATACCGATATGAATGCCAGCAGAAATGGCAAGAAGGAAAGACTTCATCGGATCTTTCGTCGCTTTTCCAACGCCAGTTTCTGCGGCGCGCTCTGCCATTTGCGGTGGCAATAGGGAATCAAATTGGTTTAAGTTCATGGCAAGTAACATTTTGAAACAAGTTATATAAGGCGCGGATAATCGCTCCATTCCTATGACAATTCAAGAGCTATTTTCTATGTTTACAAAAAATGTGTTTAGCGTGATGAAAATCATAAAAATTTATTGATAGCCCATATCCAGCGTCTATAGATAGCCACTCTCTTGCAAACCAATGATGGATATAACTGTGTGAAATATCCCCAATTTGGTTGCAGATAACATTTCTTACAACAACTGATTGCAGCCAACAGCGCTGCCATCTATGGTGACAAAAAATCATTCACTATATAGGTGTCGAGATGAAATTTACTCAACAAAATATCGCCGAGCTCAATCTACTCCTCCAATTTGATTTAAGCAGCGCTGCGACTGGCATTAAAGTCCGTAATGATGCGTCTGACGACATGCAATCCGCCGTTCAACGTCTTTACGAAAAAGGTCTGTGTACATTACCTGATGGTGGCTATTTAACGGATGAAGGTATCGAAGTGGCCGAGCATGCAGAGCGCGTGCTGCGCGTTTTGAACTCTTAATCTAGCCTGCAAAGGCAGCCATGACTCTGCTGGCTGCCTTGTCCCCTTAAAAACCGCCCTTCTTTATTTGGCCATTCGCTCAATCCAACGTTGATAGGGCTGAATTCGATCATATCCCCAGTTAAACAGTGTGGTGTAGATAAAGAAAAAGGTCAGAAAACCAGCTTCCAAAATCAATGCATCCCACATCGATATGTCTAAAACCCAAGCGATCACCGGAATAGAAATAAAGACGAGCCCACCTTCAAAACCGGTCGTGTGTAACAAGCGTAAGCTAACCGTACGCGCTAATCGGTTGGTACCAAACACTCGGTCGAACAAAACGTTGTATAGATAGTTCCACGCTACGGCAAATAGGCTCAAACCAATACCTATCATGGCTAAATCCCCCGTTCCCTGTCCTGTCAGCAATGCGGAAATTGGAATAATTAACGCTAATGCGGTCACTTCAAACGTTATTGCATGGAAAAGGCGCTCTTTCATCGACAACTCTCTCATTGACATCATTTTTCTCCTCTTTATTCTTCGTCTGAGGTGTTGAATGGACTCATTTTTATCTATATTGAAGATACTAAAAAGTTAGATAGTATCGGTAAATGAGATATGTTGAGTATTGATCAGTTGCAAGCCTTCACCGCAACCGTTGAGAGTGGATCTTTCTCCGGCGCGGCAAGACAGTTGGGCAAAGTTCAATCGGCCGTTAGCCAACACATCATCAATTTAGAAATTGATTGCGGTGTAGAACTGTTTGATCGCTCCGGCCGTTATCCACGATTAACTGCGCAAGGCGAGCGACTTCTACCGTATGCGCAAGCGACGTTGCAGCAACATCAACGCTTAGCGCAACAAGCACAACTGCTTGTTTCCTCACCCAATCAACAGCTTTCGCTTGCGATGGATGAAGGGATCCCGTTA
Source organism: Vibrio sp. V23_P3S9T160 (assembly GCF_963886625.1). Lineage (NCBI taxonomy): Bacteria > Pseudomonadati > Pseudomonadota > Gammaproteobacteria > Vibrionales > Vibrionaceae > Vibrio > Vibrio sp. V23_P3S9T160. Next base: position 22,577 of record NZ_CAWPDB010000141.1, on the reverse strand, counting down.
CAAGGGTTAACTCATTTATTCAAACAGTTAGCCACACAGTTTCCACACATTGAAATTGAATGTTTAAGTGCATCAAGTACCGATGTGATTGAGATGGTGGAACAAGGTCGCGCTAGCTGTGGGATCATCTTCAGTGAATTGGCCTTACCGAATAACCTTGATTTTGAAAATGTCGGTTCAATCCGTTTTGATGTTTATGTGGCCGCAGAGCATGAATTGGCTCAGCATCAAGCGCCCCATATCGATATGCTAAGATTGCATCGCCAACTCGTTATCCGCTCACGCAGCCATAAAACCAGCAGTTTCCATCAAGCCTTTAGCCCCGAGATATGGTACGCCGATAACTACTATCTATTATTAGAGATGGCGTTAAGCGGTTTAGGATGGTGTTTGCTGCCAAGCTATTTAGCCGAAAGTGAACAAGCGATGGGGAAATTAGTGCGTGTCCCTGTTGAGTTTGAACAGCTGGCTTGGTATACCAACATTGATGTCATTCAGCACCAGCGCATGAGCGCCGATCCTATCCATAAAATGGTCAGGCAGTTGTTGCGCCAGCTTAGCCCACTCACCGATGCCTGATCGGCATACAATCAATACAGGATGTACATTTTATGAGCACCATTACCCTTATTGGCGCAGGTTGGCTAGGCCTTCCTCTAGCGCAAGCTCTTACCGAAAACCACCAAGTCTATGCCAGCCGCACCCAAACGGCAGGAATACTTGAGTTAACGCAACATGGCATCACAGGCTTTGTATGCGATCTTTCTCTGCGCGACCAAAGTTTATCGCAGCACTTTATTGCTCAAAAAAGTGAGATTGTGATAGGTAGCTTTCCACCCGGTTTTCGCAAGGGAAGAGGGCAAGAGTATGCGCAGCAGTGGCAGCATTTAGTCAAGCAAGCAAAGCTGGCTAATGTGCGTAAAATAGTCATGGTCAGCTCAACCAGCGTCTATCCTGACATTGCACAACCAATGAGTGAACAGGATGCCTCCTTGTCACTGGCGCAAAATGACTCAAACTTCAGTGAAGGAGCACGAATTATGTTACAAGCCGAGCAACACGTTATCGATTCAGGGCTAGATTATGTCATTGTACGCTGTAGTGGCTTGATCGGACCAAACCGTCATCCCTCAAGATTTGCAGCGCGTTTGGCGCAAGTCAGCCGGCTTGCACCAGCTAATATGTTGCATCAAAAAGACGCCATTGGTGCACTGATTTTTGCCAGCGAAAAACTCTCCAAACAGGTCGTTAACGCCACCACACCACAAACCGTGAGTAAAGCTGAGTTTTATCAAGCCGCATTGGCGGCCGCCGAGCTAGACTCACCATTGCCGCCAATTGTCGATATTGCAGACAAACGCATCTTAAGCGACAAGCTGAGCCAATTGGGCTATCAATTTCATTATTCACACACGTTAGAGGCTCTGGCACTGAATGAGTAAACATCTCTACCAACACATTGAAACCTTGTGGCAGTACATGCAGATGAAGCATGAGCTCGTCGCGGCCGATATCATTATGGTGTTTTGCAGCAATGATTTGCGCGTGGCTGAGTATGCTGCACATTTGTACCAACAAAATCTGGCTCCCTACCTTCTTTTCTCTGGCGGACAAGGGCGTTTTACTGAGGGTAAATTTGCTAAAAGCGAAGCAGAAACCTTTGCTGACATAGCCAAAGATTGTGGCGTCCCAACCCACGCGATTTTACTGGAAAAAAAGGCGACTCACTCTGGAGAAAATGTACGATTTAGTCACCATCTATTGGTAGAAAAATCGATCACTGCGCAACGTATTATTGTGGTTCAAAAACCCTTCATGGAACGTCGTGCCTACGCCACATTTGTTAAGCAGTGGCCCGCCCCATTTGAGTCATTGATGGTGACCTCTAGCGGAGAGACATTTTTCGATTATCTTGATGAGGATTTCACCGTTGATGTTGTACTGAGTGCACTATTAGACGATTTTGTGCGAGTCCGCGACTACCCAGCACAAGGATTTCAGATTGAGCAACCGATCCCAGACGATGTGACACTTGCTTACCAAGTTCTGAGTCAATTTGAGTGGTAACACAAGTTGTGGGGCATACAAAATAGATAGGGAGGCTTAAACCTCCCTATCGAATAATTTGTTCAAGGCGCAGAAGTAATGAATTTACTTACCCAAGGCTTCTTTATAGTGCTGACGACATACCGACACGTATTTATCGTTACCACCAATAGAGACTTGATCACCTTCGGCAATCGCCACTCCATGTTCATCGGTACGAATAACCATGTTCGCTTTACGGCCACAATGACAAATTGTTTTCAATTCCACCAGCTTATCGGCCCAAGAAAGTAGATATTTACTCCCTTCAAATAGCTCACCTAAAAAATCGGTACGCAAGCCATAGCACAGTACCGGAATGCCGATTTTATCGACCACTTCAGTCAATTGATAAACTTGCTCTTTGGTTAAGAATTGGCACTCATCAACCAAAATACAGTGACGCTTTTGTTGCTCGTGCAGTGCGTTGATCTCATCATACAAATTCGTTTCAGCAGTAAAAAGCTGAGCGTCTGATTCCAATCCTATTCTTGAACTTACTTTACCAACACCATAGCGGTCGTCGATGGCAGCGGTATAGATCACGGGCGTCATACCACGCTCTTGGTAGTTGAAAGAAGATTGTAGAAGAGTGGTTGATTTACCTGCATTCATCGCAGAGTAATAGAAATACATTTGAGCCAAAAGAGAGATTCCTGTCACTAAGTCAATTGGCGAGAGAACAAGGTTCACTCAAATAAAAAAGGATAACCCTACGCAGGGGCAAAAAAGAGGGTGACTTTCGCCACCCTGTTACCGTTGCGTTTATTGCGCTTTTTCTTTTGCGACCGTCACCGCAATCGCCAACTCTTCGAGCGACGCTGGGTTAGCCAGACTCGGTGCATCCGTTAGCAAACAAGCGGCTGCGGTTGTTTTAGGGAAGGCAATCACATCGCGAATATTTTCCGTACCACACAACAGCATCACCAAACGGTCAAGACCGAATGCAAGACCTGCGTGTGGTGGCGTACCAAATTTCAGCGCATCCAATAGGAAGCCGAATTTCAGTTGTTGCTCTTGCGCATCGATACCTAAAATATCAAACACCACAGATTGCATTTCAGCATTGTGAATACGCACCGAGCCACCGCCCACTTCATAGCCGTTTAGTACCATGTCGTAAGCATTTGAATTTGCAACCGCTGGGTTGGCTTGCAGCTCTTGCGCGGTTAAGTTAAGTGGCGCGGTAAATGGGTGATGCATAGCATGCAAGTTACCTTCGTCATCTTCCTCAAACATCGGGAAATCAACAACCCATAGTGGAGCCCATGAATTTTCATTGGTGATCGCCAGATCTTTACCCAATTTCAAACGCAGCGCACCCAAGGCTTCAGTCACCACTTTTATTTTATCGGCACCAAACAAAATGATGTCGCCAGACTCAGCGTGAGTACGCGCCAAAATGCCTTCCACAATGTCAGCCGAAAGGAATTTCGCGACCGGAGATTGAACGCCCTCTAAGCCAGCAGCGCGGTCATTGACTTTCATCCACGCCAAACCTTTCGCGCCATAAATACCAACAAACTCAGCGTAGCTATCAATTTGCTTACGAGTTAATGCCGCGCCACCCGGTACACGAATAACCGCAACGCGTCCTTTGGCATCATTAGCTGGGCCAGAGAAAACATTGAAATCCACATCTTTTACAAGGTCTGCAACATCAACCAATTCCAGTGGGTTACGCAGATCCGGCTTGTCGCTACCATAGCGACGCATCGCTTCGCTGTATGGCATCACAGGGAAATTACCTAAGTCTACATTTAGTAACTCAAGCCACATATTGCGAACCATTTTTTCAGTCACTTCACGCACTTGGTCGGCCGTCATAAATGACGTTTCAATATCGATTTGAGTAAATTCTGGTTGACGGTCAGCACGTAAATCTTCATCACGGAAACATTTTACGATTTGATAGTAACGGTCAAAGCCTGACATCATCAGCAACTGTTTAAACAGTTGTGGCGATTGAGGAAGTGCATAGAAACTGCCTTTGTGCACACGACTTGGTACTAAGTAATCACGCGCACCTTCTGGCGTTGCTTTCGTCAAAACTGGCGTTTCAATATCGAGGAAACCGTGTTCATCAAGGAAGCGGCGTACAAAGCTAGACGCCTTAGCGCGCAGCTTAATACGATCACTCATTTCTGGACGGCGTAGATCTAAGTAACGATATTTTAGACGTTGCTCTTCTGAGTTCTTTTGGTTGAAATCCAGTGGTAAAACATCACTGCGGTTGATAATCGAAATCCCACTCGCGAGAATTTCCACTTCGCCAGTCGCCATCTCTTTATTGATTTGACTTTCTGGACGCGCGCGTACTTCACCAGTTAGCTTAATGCAGAATTCATTACGCAGTTGGTTAGCTACTGCAAATACATCCGCCATATCTGGATCAACCACCACCTGAACGATGCCTTCACGATCTCGCATATCAATAAAGATAAGACCGCCTAAATCACGACGGCGATTAACCCAGCCGCACAACTCCACAGTTTGTCCTGCGAGGGACTTGTTCAGGTGACCACAATAATGGCTACGCATAATGAATTTCCCAATCTCTAATTAGTTATCAATTCTAAGCCGCTCAGCGTCATTATCTGAGCAGCGCAAAGTTCCAGTTATACGCTGAAAGATGTGCAAAATCGACCTTCCAGAATACAATTTGTTGTGTTTTATCAAGGGTTGCTGCTTTTTAAATCAATAATCAACCAAAATAGCAACACCGCTGAGAAATTGCGGCTGATTATAGCGTTAAAATACCAAAATCATCAAAACTCTCGTAGAGTATTTATTTTTAGTAATGGATGAAAGGTCAGTATGATGAATTTACCACTGCGACTCGGCCTTACCATGTGGTCACACGCGGGCTGGCAAAGTACGTTTTACGGCGCGGGAACGCCTGCTGCGCAGCGTCTTGAAAAGTATGCGAGGGTTTTTCATACCGTAGAAGGCAACACTACTTTCTATGCGTCACCTTCCATGAACACAGTGCAGAACTGGCGCGCCGCCACTCATGATGATTTTCGGTTTACGTTCAAACTGCCCAAAGCTATTACCCACGAACATAAGCTCACTGGCTGCCAAGATCAGTTAAAAGATTTTATGATGCTCATGGAGCCTCTGCACTCTCGTGTTGGATTATGGACCATCCAACTGCCAGCTACTTTTGGCCCACAGCACTTAGAGCAGTTGAAAAAATTCTGCGCCTATTTTCCCGCAGGTTTTCCACTGAGTGTTGAAGTGCGGCACCTTGAGTTTTTTGCTAAGGGAGAAGCTGAAAAAGCGCTTAATCAATGGTTAGTTGAATCGTCGGTTGACCGAATCATTATGGATAGTCGTCCTATCTTTTCGGCCAAACCGACGACCGACGTCATCATTGATGCTCAGAAAAAGAAACCTAAAGTCCCTGTTCACGCCATTGCCACGGCACAAACGCCGATGATCCGTTTTATCGGCCACCCAGAATTAGAGGCCAATTACCCCTTTTTTGAAGCGTGGATGACCAAACTGCCACATTGGATCGAACAAGGAAAACAACCTTATCTTATGGTCCACACGCCAGACAATATTGAAGCCCCATTATTAGCCGCCGAACTATACCAACAGCTGCAACAACGACTCACATTACCTACATTGACAACATTTCCAGCTCAAGATGACCAGCACCAAATCACCCTATTTTGATGATCGCGTGCGAGGTTAATGACACGCGCACACTTTTCTCTTAAAATGTGCGCCTTTTTTAAGGTAGTGCAGCCGTCACGCGCCGCTATGAGGTACACCATGAGCAATCATAAAGACATCATCTTTTCTGCCCCAATCGATAAGATTGGTGATTTCACCTTTGATGAACGTGTTGCTGAAGTCTTCCCTGATATGATCCAACGCTCAGTGCCGGGATACAGCAATATTATTTCGGCCATTGGCATGTTAGCTGAGCGCTTTGTTAAACCACACTCTACCATTTACGATTTGGGTTGCTCTTTAGGCGCGGCTACGCTTTCGATGCGTCGTCATATTCGCCAAGAAGGTTGTAAAATTGTGGCGATTGATAACTCGTCCGCCATGGTTGAACGATGCAAGCTGCACATTAACGCCTATCGTTCGGATACGCCTGTCGAGGTGATTGAGGCCGACATTCGTGAGATTGAAATTCATGATGCCTCAGTGGTGGTGCTCAATTTTACGCTGCAATTTCTATCGCCAGAAGATAGGCTCGCACTGCTTGAAAAAATCTACGTGGGTCTTCGCCCCGGTGGCATACTGATTTTATCTGAAAAGTACATTTTTGAAGATGAAACGGCGCATGATCTGCTAATTGACCTTCACCATGATTTCAAGCGAGCCAATGGTTACAGCGAATTAGAGATCAGTCAAAAACGCAGTGCGATTGAAAATGTGATGCGCCCAGACTCCATCACAACACATAAAGCTCGCTTTAAAAAAATTGGCTTTTCAAGTTATGAAGTGTGGTTCCAGTGTTTCAACTTTGGTTCAATGTTCGCCATTAAATAATAGAATGCCGTTTTGGCTTTTTTCCCTAGAAGGCCCAAAACCTGACCAGCCATTTATCTAGGATCTTTTTACCTCATCTAGGAATACGCTTTGCATGTTTAACTTTGCCAATTTTTATCAACTGATCGCTCAAGATACCCGTCTCCAACCTTGGCTAAACGTTTTGCCACAACAGTTGACGGACTGGCAAAATGCAGAGCATGGCGACTTTGACCGCTGGGTTCGTGCGTTAAATAAAATCCCCTCGGGTACACCTGATCTGATTGAGCTCAAACAGTCAGTCACTCTCTCAAATAGCACACCGCTGGCGTTAGGCGAACAGAAGAAATTGGAAAGTTTGCTTAAAACTTTTCATCCTTGGCGCAAAGGGCCCTATCACTTACACGGTATCCATATCGACACTGAGTGGCGATCCGATTGGAAATGGGACCGCGTATTGCCCCACATTTCACCGCTGAAAGACCGTTCTGTGCTGGATGTTGGCTGTGGTAATGGTTATCACATGTGGCGTATGCTTGGCGAAGGTGCTCGCCTGTGTGTGGGTATCGACCCTTCGCACCTGTTTTTAGTGCAGTTTGAAACGGTGCGTAAACTATTGGGTGATGACCAACGTGCTCATCTTCTACCACTAGGCATTGAACAATTACCCGAATTGAATGCCTTTGACACTGTATTTAGCATGGGTGTCCTATACCATCGCCGCTCACCGCTAGATCATCTGATCCAATTGAAAAATCAGTTGGTCACAGGGGGCGAATTGATTCTTGAGACGTTGGTGATTGAAGGCGACGAAAATGCGGTGTTGGTCCCTGTCGACCGCTACGCACAAATGCGTAACGTCTACTTTTTCCCTTCCGCCAAAGCGCTCAAAGTGTGGCTTGAGAAATGTGGTTTTGGTGACGTGCGTATCGTTGATGAGAGCGTCACCTCCGTTGATGAACAACGGACAACTCAATGGATGACGCACAACTCATTACCCGACTATCTTGACCCAAACGACCCGAGCAAAACCGTAGAAGGGTATCCCGCACCACGACGCGCTATTTTGGTAGCAAAAAAACTATAATTGACACAGTTTTAACGCTTGGCTATGCGTATAATACTACCCTTGTCAAAGGATGCCGTACGCATCCTTTTTTATCAGCTAAATTTTGTTAGCTAAACTTCGGTTTATCCGTATTCATTACAAACACATAAGGTCGCAAATGTTTAAGTCTGTAGCCCCCGTCATTGCCATTGCCTTACTGTCAGGTTGCACTCTAACCAATGGTGAACAATACCACCAAGCTACCCTCGCAGCGATTCAAGCTTCCGAATCGAACCTCAGCAACACAATGACCAACCTTGAGCTTCAGCTAAGTAACCAGAATGATTACATTGAAAGCCTTGAAAACCAAATATCAAAACTCGATCGAAAACTAACAAAACTTAAGCAGATCACGACCAATACCCAACAAAAACGTGTAGAAGCAACCAGTAATGATGATGTGATAATTCCAGTCGCTACACCCTCTATTCAAAAATCACGCTATGACGTCATTTTAGGTGAAGTCGAAAAAGTCACGATTGATTCGATCAAACAAACCTTTGATGCTCGAGTTGATACAGGGGCCGCCACCTCTTCACTCAATGCGATTGATATTGAAGAGTTTGAACGTAATGGGAAAAACTGGGTGCGCTTTCATCTTTCCGATGGTGATAGAGCAACAGACGAGAGTAACTGGATTGAATCACCCATTATTCGCTACGTTAAAATTCGCCAATCGACCAACGATGAGATGGAACGCAGAGCCGTTGTTGAGCTGTGGGTAAAATTAGGCAGTATTCACGAAAAAGCACAGTTCACCTTGGCTGATCGCTCTCAAATGAGCCATCCTATTCTTCTAGGCCGCGAGTTTATTCGTGATATCGCGTTAGTCGATGTCAGTCGCAAGTATATCCAAACCGAAACTAAATAGTAGCAAGGACATTTATGACGTCACGAGTTCCATTTTATCTATCCGTTTTATTGCTGATAGTGGCAGGAATCACACTGAGTGTAGTTCGCCACCAAACTTACGGGGTGCCATGGACACCCGGGGAAACTCGCCAAATTTGGGATATTGAAGCACGTGTTGAATTCAATGCGTTAGGCAAAGAAGCCAAAGTCTCTTTAGCTGCGCCTCATACTCAAGATGGATATACTTTGATCAATGAATCGTCATCATCACCAGGTTATGGCGTAGCTTACGTGACTACTGATACGGGCAAACGTGTTGAGTGGTCAATCCGCAAAGCAACTGGCCCACAAACGATTTACTACAAAAGCCAATTTTTAGTCGATCCTCAAGCGAAAGCGGCCCCTATCCCCCCCATCGGTGATGTGGTCAAGCCAACCTTTGACGGCCCAGAAGAAGCAGCGGCTATCGCATTAATTGAACGAGCGAATCAACGCTCGGCGGATAACATCACTTTTACCCGCGAACTGATTAAAAACCTCAATGACGCCGATAGCCAAAACGCCTCTTTGCTGCTTAATAAAATGAGCAAAGTGGACGCCACACAAAAACTGCTGTCATACTCTCAAATTCCCAATAAAGTCGTTGGTGTTATTCAGCTCGAAGATGGTCGCCGCCGTCAAACGATTCAACACATGAACGAAATATGGAATGGCGATCAGTGGGTACTTTTTAACCCTGAAACGGGTACGCAGCCCAACCACCCTAACCTACTGGTTTGGGATGAATCCAACGTTTCACTGCTGGATGTCACGGGTGGGCAAAACAGCCAAGTTCACTTCACTATGCTGTCTCAAGACGTTTCACCTCAAACGGCAACCAATAATAAAATTGAGGCCGACAAACTCTTAAACTTCTCTATTCACAGTTTGCCGCTTGAAGAGCAAGCGATGTTCAAGACCATCATGTTGATTCCTATCGGCGCATTAATTGTGGTGTTCTTGCGGGTGATTATTGGGCTAAAGACCTCAGGTACTTTCATGCCGGTACTGATCGCCGTGGCGTTTGTTCAAACTCAATTACTGACAGGTATCGTGGGCTTTCTGCTTATCGTCGGAACAGGTTTGATCATTCGTAGCTATTTATCGAAATTGAACCTGCTACTGGTAGCACGGATATCGGCGGTCATCATTGCGGTAATACTCATCATCTCTGTCTTTACCGTCGTTGCCTTTAAGATCGGCCTCACCGAAGGGTTATCCATTACCTTCTTCCCGATGATCATTCTCTCTTGGACCATCGAACGCATGTCGATTCTGTGGGAAGAAGAAGGAGCAAAAGAGGTGATTTTACAAGGTGGCGGCTCGCTCTTTACTTCCATCTTAATCTACTTAGCAATGACTAACTCTTATGTGCAACACCTAACCTTTAATTTTATTGGCTTACAGCTGATCGTATTGGCTGCCATTCTGCTATTAGGGACCTATACTGGATACCGTTTAACTGAACTTCGCCGTTTTAAACCGTTAGCCGAGGAGTAAAGATGTTTTCATTATCCGAATACACTTCTCCATTTAAGCTACGTCGTAAAGGCATTATGGGCATGAACAAGCGCAACCATAGCTACATTGGTCGCTATAACGATCGCTCAAAATACCCATTGGTTGATGATAAGTTACAAACTAAATTGATTGCGCAGCGTGCGGGTTGTACTGTGCCAAAACTGATTGGTGTGATCAGTAATCAAGCGGATGTGAAGTCGATCCATGCCATGGTTAAAGAGTGGCCGGGCTTTGTGATAAAACCTGCACGCGGAAGCGGTGGTAAAGGAATTTTAGTGATTATGTCGCACAAGGATGGTGTGTACACTAAACCTTCTGGTGCGACCATCAACCAGCAAGATGTTGAGCGCCACATCAGTAATGCCTTGGCCGGACTATTTTCACTAGGCGGTAAAAATGATGTGGCGGTGGTTGAAAACCTAATTAAGTTTGACGATTGTTTCGAAGGCTTTAGCTATGAGGGTGTGCCTGATGTACGCATTATTGTCTTCAAAGGTTACCCCGTCATGGCGATGATGCGCCTTTCGACTTCGGCTTCTGATGGTAAAGCCAACTTACACCAAGGCGCTGTTGGCGTAGGTCTTGATATTGCGACAGGAAAAGCAGTACGAGCCGTGCAGTTTAATTTACCCATCACTGAGCACCCAGATACCGGCAAAGAGCTCTCAACGCTGCAAGTACCACATTGGAAAAAGCTACTCACCTTAGCCTCTAGCGCTTGGGAAATGACCGGCCTTGGTTATATGGGAACCGACATGGTGTTGGATAAAGAAGAAGGCCCGATGGTACTTGAGCTTAACGCTCGCCCAGGGCTTGCTATCCAGATAGCCAATGGCGCAGGGCTGTTGCCACGCTTGCAGCATATTGAAAGTTTAGGTACGCAACTTATCTATCCCAGCCCCGAAGAACGCGTGGCTTATGCCGCAAAGCAATTCGGTTCAGGTGAGGTAAGCGAGTAACTCTCACCAAATTTAATCACTAAAAAGCCCAATCTCTATCAGGAGTATTGGGCTTTTTTATTAGCGATGGAGGCGATGCTTACAGCATTTCGGCCATCTGCTGTGCTTCTGATTTTGGTTTTTCAGTTTGACCAAAACCCCGTAGACCGACCACATGAACGTGTTCGTGATCTTTAAACACTTTGCGCACTAATTTATAAGTCGTGCCTTTCTCAGGGCTAATGTTCTCTGGCGCAGCAATTAAAAGTTGCATATCCAGACGCTCGCACAGTTCAAACAAGGTTGAAATGGATTTGGCATCCAAACGCGCCGCTTCATCTAAAAACAATAAACGGCATGGAACGATGTCTTTACTGCGTAGACGACGAGATTCCTCTTCCCAACTTTGAATCACCATCAATAAAATAGACTGCCCAGTACCAATCGCTTCACCAGTCGATAACGCGCCCGATTCTGCTTGCAACCAGCCATCGGATCCGCGATTTACTTCAACACTCAGCTCTAAGTAGTTGCGGTAATCCAATAGCTCTTCACCCAATACTTGCGGTGAACGTTGCCCCATATCGATATGCGGGTTAACACGCTGGAACAATTTCGCCATCGCTTCGGAGAAGGTATAACGAGTACTCTCAAACAGATCTTTGTGCTGACTCTGTTTTTCAGATAATCCAGCGAGTAGGATTTCATGGCTCTCGCGTACTTTCACGTTAAGGCGAACGCCTTTCACCTGACCAAAGTTAATGTTAGACAAACCTTGGTTGAGCATCCGAATACGATTTTGCTCACGTTGAATGGTTTTTTTGATGATGCTGGCCACCGATTCAGAACTGATCGCTAAACGGTTTTCACGTTGAGTCAGCTCTTCTGTTAAGCGCGCAAGCTCCACTTCCATCTCTTCAATCGCTTCAACAGGATCATCAGTGCGAATAATGTCTTGGCGAATACGTTCACGCAGATGTTGATACACGGCGATGTAGAACAAGACTTTGCGTTCTGGATGTGTGTTATCTTCCGACAAACGCAGTGCATCGCGTAGGTCGTCATTGCTTGCGACTGCTAAACGCAGCGCGCCCAACGATTTATCCGACATGGAACGCAGTTCATCGGCCGATAGATAAGCCAGCTCACGTTTATGCAAGCGGCGCTCAACATCGTGATCACGCGCTAAACGTAATACAGAGCACCACCCTGCTTTTGCATTCACCACAAATGTGCGCAGATCTTGATAATCTTTTTGCACCTTTTTCAACCGTTTAACTAATGCTTTCATTTCAAGATCAGTTGCGGTCAGTGTACGCTCATACTCGCTCTTACGGGTACGTGAGGCATGCAGACGCTGTTGCAATTCATCACGACGACGTTCAGCACGCTCTTGCGCACCTTCATCGGCATGCACACCAAACTCTTGTAGCTCCTGCTTGAACTCTTGAACCGTTTCCAACTTAGCTTGATGCGAGCTTTTTAAGGCTGCTAGTACTTGGTTATATTGGTTCATTTGGCTTTGAGCCTGTTTGAGCTCATCACGAGTACGGGTACGGGCGCTTTCTGCCTCGACCAATTTGTTTTTGAGCTGCTCACTTAGCTCGCTGCTTTTACTGAGCAGATCAACCGAATCGGAATAGCTAAAATAGTGGCGGCGTTCAATCACGTCTGAAAGTGCAAAGATCTGCACTTTCAATGTCTGAAGAGCTTGATCCGCTTGCTGATATTGTGCAGTGAGTGCATCAAATTGCTGCGGGTCAACCTCAAGCGCTGAAGCAAGCTGTTCTAACTCCGCGATGGCTTTACCGTGCGAGCTTAAAAACGCTTTCGCTTCCGCCAGTTGATTAATGTTCAGCTCAGCTTCATCGAAACGTGCTTGCAATGCCTCATCTTCAATGAGCAACATGTTAGGAGCCAGCTTATCGAGCATCGTTAACGCTTGTTTGCTTAGCTGTAACTGGTTGCGCTGCTGCTGCTCTTTTGCGTCCAATTCAGCCAATACACGGACCAGTTGATTGCGTTGCTCACGTGCAGCTTGCAACGCTTGTTCTGGATCGGCTTCAAAAGCAACTTGGATGTGTGAAGCAACAAATTGGTTAAAGCTGTGGTATAGACGTTGCAGTTTCTGTGAATCAAACGCTGCTTTTGCGTGCTCTTCCACCACTTCTTCGCGCTCGTTACGCAGTAACTCTAAACGTTGTTCGCGCGCGGCTCGGCCAAAGAGTGGGATCTCAGGTAAACGAGAATAACGCATTTGGCGGTTATTGAGCTGAACACATACCGCTCCTTCCAATTCGTCAGCATTGAACGAGCTATCATCAAAGGCATCGACATCCCCTTCAATGATGTACAGATCTTCTGGGCAGTCATCAAGCTCGACCAGCTTCTCTTTGATGCCAGATAAATCCGAAACCACAATCGCATGGCGAGCCGGGCCGTACATGGCACTGAAATAAGGTGCATCGTCAATCGTGATGTCATCGTAAATTTCAGACAATAAAACGCCGCCTAAGCTATCCGCTAATCCTTTCAAGCGAGGATCATTTGAACCACCAGGAGACGCCAAGCGCTCGATTTCATTTTCAAGCTGCGCGCGACGTTCTGCCAGCTTATCTTTAGCGATTGATTGTGCTTTTTCTTGCTCAAGCACTTGCTGCATCTGCGCCATCACAGCTTGGCTATTTTCTAATGTTGCACCACTTTGTTCGCGTAAGGTATGCAATGCATCGTTGGCAGCAATCCAAGTCGGAGCGATCGATTCCAGTCGTTGAATTTCAGCCTGTTTATCTTGCTCGGTACGGCGCTGCTCACTGCGCTGCTCACGCAGCGCTTCTTGTTCATATTCCAGCGATTCAATCAGAGCGGCGTGGCGCTCGCGCTCTTGCTCTAGTGCTAGCTCATCGTGCAAGTCAATATGGTGTTGCTTTTGGTATTCAGCCACGGACTGACGCGCCACTTGCTGCTGATTTAAGCGACGTTCCAGATCTCGCTGCTGCGCATACCACTGTGCTTCATTTTGGCTGATTTGCTGGGCGTTACGCGCTTGCTGCATGATGGCTTTTGCATGCTGAGCGGCATCGTGACGAGGCACTTCACCCACCACACTGCGCACCAGTTTCAGTGCCTGCTCAAACTGTTCGACTGCGGCCGAAGACATGTCCAATTTATGCTTTAACGCTAATAAGGTGGTAGTGTTAGCGTCTTGCTGATGCTTGAGATCAGAAACCTGTGCTTGGGCACGCTCTGGTGTTAACTGCTCATCATTTAGCAACTGTTTGGCTTTATCGAGCGCCTGTACGGCTTGTTGATATTGCAAGGCTCGCGTTTGTTGAACATCTAATGCTTGTTGGTAATCGGCCAGTTGACTCTTTAAGCTATCGACCTCATCTTCAGAGATAATCGCTTGCTCTTCAGCCATCATGACGCACTCTTGCGCCTCTTCCACCACCATCATCTGCTCTTCCAGGCGAATAGTGAGCTCTTGCAAATCCTCTTGATAGCGTTCAATTTTCTCTTGCTGACGCAGTGCGTTTTGCACCAGTTGCAAGTGATCAGAAGCGGCTTGGTGATCTTGCTCTAAGGTAGATTCTTGCTCTAACAGCAGTTCAAGCTCTTCTTGAACTTGATTGAGTAATCGATTTTGCTCAATCAATGTATGGCGAGAACCGAACAACTCGTTACGCAACGCGAGCGTTTGCTCTAGCTTATTGTGGCGATCGTTGGCGTGGCGCATGTAATCCGCGGCCACGTAATTTGTCGATTCGGTAATCAGGTGCTTGAAGAGATCGCGATCCGCTTGCGTGGTTTTGATCGCTTCTAATGTCATGCGGTTTTCACGTAACGCCGATTCCATATCTTGGAATGCTTTCTTCACACCACCATTTTGTGGCAACAGATAATCACGCAACGAGCGAGTAATGGCACTGGAAATACCGCCGTATAAAGAAGCCTCAATCAAGCGATAGAATTTTGAACGGTCACTGCTGTTACGCAGTTTTTTCGGCACCACGCCAAATTCAAACATTTGCGCGTGATAATCCACAATGGAGCTAAATGCTTTAAAATGCGCCCCTTCAATTTTCGCGACAATCTCTTTCACTTCATTGAGTTGACGCACGCGCGCGTGGTTGTCTGAGACGTTTTCAATCAGCACATCGGTTGGTTTGACATGGCTTGGCAAGCCTTGAATCACAAACGGTTTGATATCAACTTTTTTATCGCGCCCCGCCACCTGTTGTAGCTTAACGCCAAACAGTAAACGCTGTTTGCGTGAATTCACTACATCCAACGCGGCGTAACATGCGCCCGCTTGCAGTTTACCGTATAAGCCTTTATCGCGAGACGCTTGTGAGCTGCCCGCTTCGGTGGTGTTTCTAAAATGGAGCAAACTTTGATCTGGGATCAAGGTGGTGATAAATGCCGCCATGGTGGTCGATTTGCCCGCACCGTTACCGCCTGACAAGGTGGTAACTAATCCATCAATATCAAAAGTACGAGCAAAAAAGCCGTTCCAATTGATCATGGTTAGCGATTGATATTTACCTCTCTCAATCATGCTTCACCTTCCCATTCTGTTTGCTCGTTAACATTTTGTTCTTCAATCTCGTCTTCGTTATCCAGCAAGCTGCCTTGATTCGGCTCTTGGGCGTGGACAACCGCTTCACCATCGCGGATCAAACGCAGTTGCGCTTCACGCATGTCGTCACCAATACGCACATCGGCACCAAAACGAAATACGGCTTCGCTAATGCGGAATTTATTGGTATCACCTAAATGGATGATCATCCCCAAACGACGTAAACGACGCAGTGAGGTACGCACTTTTTCAGACAGCTTTTCTTTGTCTAAGTCTGAACCGCTGGCTCGGTTGGTGACGAGCTTCATCAGTTTTTTTTCATCGGCCAGAGACAGTAGCTCTTCGTACAATTCTTGATTAGTAAAGATGCCTTCGTGCGCAAGGCGTTCAGGACTCAAATAAAGAAAACAGAGCACTTTGCCGACCAGCATATCCAACTCAGACAGCACGCTACGATTGATTAAAGCAGTAGAGCGAGGACGCAGGTAAAAAAAGCCTTCCGGCGCTTTGACTAATTCGGTGTTATAGCGTTGGTAAAACAGCGCTAAATCGGGCTCAAAATCCAATAAAAAGGTGTGATTATCCAAATCATCACTAGAAACATGACGCCCAGCTCGAAGCTGGCTATCTAGCGCAGGAAATAAAGGATTTGAAATCGCTTTAGCCAGATTTTCTGGCATGTATTCATTAATATCTGTCGATGACATTTGCTTGTACCTTTGCACCAAAATCGTTGATCGCTTGCCAGTCAGGTTGGATGGCTTGGTAATCTTGCTCTGAGTAGCCAAGTCTCAGCGCTTGATCAACAATAATTCGCGCTAAATCAAAATGATGTGTATGGGGATGAGTGGCGAGGTAGTCTCTAAGTACTCGTCCTAAATCAATTGGCATCCCTTGATCTTTATGACCTTTGAGCATGCTGCCGATACGCAAGGAGAGCTCATCATTGACTTGCTGGAACTCTTCGTACTCCACTTCTGGAGGCACTTGCCCCATCACCTCATCATCTCTTAACACGAGAGCTTCATCACGCAGGTCGGTTAAACGCTCAGCATCGGCATAAGTGAGATACCAAGGCGCGTCAAAATAGTCGCTGAGTGATTGACGTAAACGCTGGCTAAACGCTCGGTTTTGGTCCATATCAATGGCGGTACGAATGAATTTATGGACATGGCGGTCGTAGCCAATCCAGAGATCGATCGCCTGTTGTCCCCAACTGGTGATGCGATCAAGTTTCATCTGTAATCCAAACAGGATTTCTTCAATAAATTCGAGTTCGGCTTCGCCATAAACCAATTCTTGAATATCCAAAATTTGCGTTTGCAGCTCATCCCCCGCCGCTTGTAAAGTGTCTTGCAGTTCACGCAGCGTTGAAGAGGTTTCAGACAATAACGATTCACAGTTGTTGATCGCTTCACGCCAATCTTTATTCAGCAACTCTGCGATTTGCAGTTTGACCGATTGCTGCTGCTCGTCCATCACACGTTGGTTTAAATCTATACGATCAAAAATTTCCCCTACCGAGTATTTTAATACGCCGTAGACGTTCTTTTTCCAATGCCCGGGAGTACCGCCTTTATTCGCGGCTTCAATCGCCTTGGCCATTTCATCGGCGACCATAGAAAGCTGAATTGAGAGCTTCAGCTTGGAAAACTCTCTATGGCGGACGTAGTAGTCCGTAATGCCAATAGCCAACGGTGACAAACGGTAAATGCTAACGCCATCAGTCATCTCGCTGGTGAAGCGGCTCATTAAGCGCTGTTTTACCAACTCATTGATCGCATTATTAGCACGAAATGCGGAGGCTTCACCGGTTTCTTCAAATAAGCGAGTTACGATGGCAAACGCATCGTGTAACTCACCTTCACCTAATTCTTCATCAAACCTTTCGTTACTCAATACTGCAATGGCAATAAGGAACGCCAGTCGTTCTGTCGTCAGGTTCAATGAGAAATCATGCTGCTTTACCCAACCAACCAATTCATCAATAGGTTGCTGTGCAGCGTTCTGAGTCATCTCACTCATTGTTATTCCTGCTCTATTTTCTTTTTCGCCCATACATGAATGTATCGACCTAGCGAGAGGTACGGCTCTTGTCTACATAATTGTTGTTCGAGTGCCAGTACATCTTCATATTGGTAGTCACCCATATTTTTCACATTCCCAATATAGTCACTGAATGATCGGATGCCCGATTTTCCACAAATCTCAAATCCTGATTCTTCGATCCATTGATACACTTCTTCAGGTTTTAGCCCTTGCTGAGGCTGGAGCTTAAACCGCTTGCGATGCGGCATGCCCTCCAATACATGGGGAATGTTGCCACAGACAACGTTTTTGTACACCAAGCCATGATGGTTATAGAACATGATTGATGCCATACCACCTGGCCTAACTTGCTCTAACAAATTCTGCAATGCGGGTTTTGGCTCGGCTAACCATTCCATCACCGCGTGAAACAACAACACATCCACTGGCGCACTAAGGTGCGATTGGATGGATTGCACGGGGGAATGTACCAACCGATACTGCTCAAGCAGACCATTTTTGCAGATCTCTTGTTCGGCTAGCTGGAGCATTTCCGAGGATAAATCACACAGCGTGATTTGGTGTCCAAGCTTGGCTATTTTTTGTGACATTTGTGCCAAACCGCCGCCAGCATCAAGCACTTGCAAAGGTTTTGGGTGGTTGCTCAACAAAGCGAGCAGTTGCTCAAGATCTTGCCAAACAATGACTTGACGAATTTCACCTTTGTCAGAGCCGTATATGTTTTTTGCAAATTTGTGGGCAATATCGTCGAAATTCCGGTCTTCAGTCACAGTGGCTTGAGTTATGATAGCGAATCGTGCTGCTATTCTGTCATAGGAATGGCAGGAATAAAGGGGCTTTGTTCCTTTTTATTATCAAGTGGTGTTTTTTCGGACTATTTTGTATATGTTTGAGCTGAAAAAAGTTATTTCCTCATTATTAATGCCTCTTCCGGCAATGCTAATCCTCGGTTTTGTCGGATTAATGCTCATAATGTTCACCGTCAGACGTAAGACTGGCTGTATGTTTGTCCTCTTCTCTTTAGTGGGGATATTTCTTATCTCTTTCCAACCCTTTGCAACGCGCATGTTAATGCCTTTGGAAAGACAATACTCGGCTTTTCTCCCCGTTGATGGCACCATCGATTATGTGATGGTTTTAGGTAGCGGCCACGTAGTGGATGACCAAATCCCGCCGACCTCGGAACTCAGCCGCACTGCGTTGGTACGCTTAAACGAAGGCATACGTGTCATGCGTATGTACCCCGGCTCAAAGTTGATTTTATCAGGCTACTCTGGCGGGTCGGAATTTAGCCATGCGCGCATGCTAGCCGTGGTGGCACTCGCGCTTGGAGTGAATAAATCCGATATTATTTTGCTAGAAACAGCTAAAGATACTTGGGAAGAAGCACGACAAGCCGCCGCCTTTGTTCAACAGCGTAGGCTGGTTTTGGTAACGTCAGCCAGTCATATGGAAAGAGCGTTAAAAGAGTTTAATTCTGCAGGTATTGACCCAATACCTGCGCCAACCAATTTCTTAGCGCAAACGAATATTGAGCAACCTTGGGAAAAATACGCTCCTCGAGCGCGTTATTTAGAACAAACCGAGCGTTACTGGTATGAAACGTTAGGGCTGCTGTGGCAAGACTTACGTGATTGGGCCTCCGGGCATGGCGATACAGAGTTGGACATCAATAGCAATTAGCTATTATATTCAACCCAAAACGGAGCCACTTATGTGCTCCGTTTTTCTTGGTAATCGCGGCTACAAAAAATCATGGGAATAAAAAGGCACGGCCCAACGCCAATTTTACACACACGACCACTCAGCTAATCGCCAGCGAACATATAGCCTTCACCGTGCACAGTCACAAAGATTTGCGGATTCTTGGGATCAAACTCCATCTTCGCCCTCATGCGTCGAATCAGTACATCAATCGTTCGATCGTTAGGTGCATCCACACGATGGCTGATCATATTTAAAATACGTTCACGGCTAAGGACTTGATTCGGATATGACGACAAGGCAACTAATAGCTCATATTCCGCTTTGGTCAGTTTTACGGGCTCACCATTACGGCTCAGCGCTCGGCGCTGGATATCAAAGGTCCACTCGCTAAAGCGCACTAAATTCGTATTGTGAGATACACCGCTCTCTTCGTTCAGTTTGTTTTTTGCGGTCGAGATCCGCCACAGCAAGTTTTTCACTCTCACCAGCAATTCGCGCAATTCAAAAGGTTTCGTTACGTAATCATCGGCCCCCATTTCAAGACCAACAATCTTATCAATGCTATCCGTGCGCCCTGTCACTAATATGATGCCAATATCAGATTGGCTGCGTAGCTCACGCGTTAACATTAAACCATCTTCACCGGGTAAATTAATGTCTAGCATAATCAGATCTATCGCGCTGTTTTTCAAAGCATCTCTCATCTGAGTACCGCTTTCCGCTTGCGTTACCATATAACCTTCGCTTTGAAAGTATCCAGCTAGCTTGCTGCGAGTGACTGCATCATCTTCAACTACTAATACGTGATAGCTCATTTACACCACTTTACTCTATAGAAATGTTCAAACCTCGGCTCGAGATTCTGTACAAAGCCATTCTATTCATAAATAGTCATAATTCTAGTCGTATCACTTTTAAAATTAAGAAAGATGAGAGTTTATTGATTCAAAACAACCTTCCAGACATCCATTAACTTAATGAAAAAATCACTCATATTTTTTCATTTTCTTAGCGACTGCTATTCATTTTTATTAGTTACACTTAGATCAATTACTTTTTAAAAACGATTTTCGCAAAACCACCCCTTGGAGAGCCAATACCATGCAAGACATCAAAGCTTTTAATGAACAGCGTGCCGAGATTTATTGGTGGCTTTCGAGCTTATTTGTGAAAGAACTTTCGGAGCATGAATTAGAGCAATACTATACGCCCGCTATTCGCACATTTCTTTCAGGATTAGCAGAAAACGCGACACTTAAACCTGCCATTGATAAATTAGTTGATGCACTGAACCGATTGCAAGACAAAGAAGACGCACAGCTTGAGCTCGCAGCCGATTTCTGTGATCTTTTTTTAAAATCCAATAAGGAGTCCGCGCTACCCTATGCCTCAATTTACATTGGAAAATCAGGGTTGCTCAATGACGAACCAGCCAGAGCAATGTCGGATTTGATGGCAGCCCATCACATTACAGTCAACGATGCACTCAACGAACCCGCCGACCACATTGCGATTGAACTGGATTTCTTAGGTAACTTGATCATTCGCTCCAATGAGCTTGAACAAGAGACACACCTTGAACAAGCCTTTACACAGCAGTGTGATTTTATTGAACAACATTTGCTCTCTTGGATCCCACAATTCCATCTTCGCTGCCAACAAATTGATCAATTTGGTTTTTACGGTGCCGCAAGCGAATTGTTGGTCGCGTTTCTTCACTTAGACCGCGACTATTTATCAAACCAGTGAGATAACCTGGTTAATACCAATTACTAAATCGGTCAATTGTGACTGTTGACCGATTTATTCGGTGGATTTTTCGTTGCTTGATGGACATTTGCGGACTAGAATCTTGACCGCAAACGATAAAAAATGAATTTAAGATGCAACCGCTGATTAGAGGCGGTTTTTGTGTTTTTACTACTTTTAGGCTTCAATATGACACTGATAGGCCTAATACCGCTGAATTGCTCTTCGTGACTATCACTTTCAGCAGTTATCGACAGGACAGAGAATTTATGGCTACGATTAAAGACGTTGCACGCTTAGCGGGCGTATCAACCACCACGGTATCGCATGTAATCAATAAAACTCGCTTTGTGGCTGAAGCAACCCAAGAACGAGTGATGGAAGCGGTATCAGAGCTTAACTATGCACCAAGTGCAGTCGCTCGCAGCTTAAAATGCAACACCACCCGTACCATTGGTATGTTAGTGACCCAATCGACAAACTTATTTTTTTCTGAGGTTATCGATGGTGTTGAAAGTTACTGCTACCGCCAAGGCTACACACTTATTTTGTGCAATACCGGCGGTATTTACGAGAAGCAACGCGACTACATCCGCATGCTAGCGGAAAAACGTGTCGATGGTATGTTGGTCATGTGCTCGGACCTCACCCAAGAACTGCTTGAGATGCTTGATCGTCATTCAGACATTCCGAAAGTTATCATGGACTGGGGCCCTGAAAGTTCTCAAGCCGATAAAATTATTGATAACTCAGAGGAAGGCGGATATCTCGCCACCAAATACCTTATTGATCATGGCCATACTGACATTGCTTGCTTAAGTGGGCACTTCGAAAAAGCGGCGTGCCAAGAGCGTATTCAAGGGTTTAAGCGTGCTCTTGCCGAAGCAAGCCTAACCGTTCATGAAGATTGGATTTTGGAAGGTAACTTCGAGTGTGATACTGCGGTGCTCGCCGCCGACAAGATCGCCGCCATGGACAAGCGCCCAACGGCTGTTTTTTGCTTTAACGATACAATGGCTCTCGGTTTAATGAGTCGCTTGCAACAAAAAGGCATCCGTATTCCTGATGACATGTCTGTTATTGGTTATGACAATATTGAACTTGCTGAGTATTTCTCGCCACCGTTAACCACGGTTCACCAGCCAAAACGACGAGTAGGGAAAAACGCCTTTGAAATCCTATTGGAACGCATTAAAGACAAAGAGCATGAACGTCGTGTGTTTGAGATGCATCCCGAGATTGTTGAACGCAACACAGTAAAAAACATAACGAAATAGTGTCATTATTTAAAGCAAGCGACAAATGTCAATTTTATGGATTTTCCTATATTCGAGACAGAACGCCGTATTAAATAATAGTAAATTTGGAATGAGCATCACGCAAATAATAAATAAACGTGATGCTCATCCAAAAATTTATATATTCTTACTATTAGAAGTCACGCACAGGGCAAACC
>NZ_CAWPDB010000140.1:0-26428 GCF_963886625.1 Vibrio sp. V23_P3S9T160 | reverse complement strand
ACTTCAGCGATATCCGCCATACCCATCGGTGCACCAGGGTGACCAGAGTTAGCTTGTTGAACACCGTCCATACTAAGAGCACGGATGGCATTGGCTAATTGTTTACGTTCCATAATAATTACCGACAAATAATAGAGTTAGAAAGGAAAGGGGAACGTTAATCGTTCCCCAAATTTTAATTCGTAAGTGGATTACAACTTGGCTGCAATCATGACTTCAAGTTTGCCTTGGTCAATGGCAAAGTTACGGATGCCTTCCGCTAATTTTTCTACGGCCATTGGGTCTTGGTTATGTTCCCATAGGAACTCTGCATGGGTCATTGCTGCAGGGCGTTCTTTGTTACCTTGAGAGTCAACCAGTTTTTCAACCACTTCACCTTCAGCTGCTTCGAGTTCTGCCAGTAAAGAAGGGGCAATAGTCAAACGATCACAGCCTGCTAGCTCTAAAATTTCACCGATATTACGGAAGCTTGCGCCCATCACGACTGTCTTGTAGCCATGTTCTTTGTAGTAATTGTAAATAGCAGTCACGGACAATACACCAGGATCTTCTTGCGGTGCAAAATCACGGCCTTCTTTGGCTTTATACCAATCCATAATGCGGCCGACGAATGGAGAAATCAGGAATACGCCTGCTTCTGCACACGCGCGTGCTTGAGCAAAGGAGAATAATAGAGTGAGGTTACAGTTGATGCCTTCTTTTTCAAGGATCTCTGCTGCGCGAATACCTTCCCAGGTTGAAGCCAGCTTGATCAAAATACGGTCGTTAGTAATGCCAGCATCGTTGTACATTTTGATCAGTTGGCGCGCTTTTGTCACGCTACCTTCCATATCATAAGAGAGGCGAGCATCGACCTCGGTAGAAATACGGCCCGGAATCGTTTTTAGGATCTCTTTACCGATATTGACAGCAAGCATGTCACAAGTATCTTGAACTTGTTGAGCCTTGTCTGAGCTCTGTGTTTTTGCGTATGCGATAGAAGCATCAATCAGTGGCGCGTATTCTGCAATTTGAGCCGCTTTAAGAATGAGAGATGGGTTAGTGGTCGCATCTTCTGGTTGGTATTTTTTGATTGCGTCAATTTCACCAGTGTCAGCAACAACAGTCGTCATTTTACGAAGTTGCTCTAATTTATTGCTCATATCGATCATCCTATTTCTTTGGGCCAAGCCAGATTTTGAGTTTGCTGGGCATTTGCAAGCGGGTTAGCAATCACATAGTCATGTCTTACACATGCCAGAAAAGCTAACTCAATTATTTCCAGCGACCGAACATTTGCGTTGAACATTTGCTCGATCGTTGAGTAAATGATGTAGCCATATTTATCTTATCCACTGGGAAAGTCAATCGCTGTTCTGAGGTTATAGTGATATCAATCAACTATTTTTTTGTGAATTAATCTAAGTACTGGTAAATAAACGTTTGCTTAGATTTATCAAGGGTTGAAAGCGAACGTTACTGTGCATTGATTAGAGTGAGAAAATGTAATTTCCGTGAGCAAATGTTGCAAAGTAAATGAGGCTTAACCTATGCTAGGTCAATGAGCAAATGCTCAATTGTCGTTATTCTGCGCACAATATTGACCATGAGATCCCGTATGACCACTCCCAATCAAGACATTTCTATCGAAAATACTGACTTATTAACTGAAATTTCAGTGGCTTATTACCAAGATGGTGCAACTCAAGAAGAGATCTCGAAAAAGTTTTCTCTTTCACGAGCCAAAGTAGGGCGAATGCTTAAACAGGCACGCGATGAAGGGATTGTCGAAATTACGGTGAAATATCACCCTGTTTTTAGTGCCAAAATTGAGCAGCGACTGATTGAACGCTTTGGTGTAAAACGTGCGCTGGTTGCACTTGACCAACCTAGCGAAGAGTTGCAGCGCCAACAAGTGGCGGGGTTGGTTTCCAATTACCTGACCAGTACGCTAAAAAACGGCATGGTTGTGACCGTTGGTCAAGGCCGAAATGTATCGGCCGTGGCGCATCATATTGGCGTTATCACACCGCGAGAGTGTAAGTTTGTCTGTAGTATTGGTGGCATTCACCCAAGAGGTGGGATGTTTAATGCGGATCATATCTGTCGACAACTGGCCAAAAAATATGGTGGAAGCTCTGAAACGCTTTATGCGCCTGCCTATGCTGAAAATCGCGAACAAAAATTGGCGTTTATGCAAAATGCAACCGTCAAACAAACCTTAGATTTAGCACGTAAGGCAGACATTGCGTTAGTGGGTATTGGGGATATGAGTGAAAACAGCTACATGGTCGATCTCGGTTGGTTTACCGCCGATGAAGTGGTGCAGTCGCGTTTACAGCAAGGTGTGGTGGGGGATTTCGCTGGTTATGATTTTTTTGATATCCACGGTAAAGCTGCCAATACGGTGATGAGCGATCGTGTTATTGGGTTAGGGATTGACGAATTTCGACCGATTGCCGAGGTGATCGCTATCGCGGCTGAAAACAGCAAACCTTTAGCGCTGCTTGGGGCGCTACGCACCGGTGCAATTGATGTGATTGCCACCAGCGTAAGCAACGCGTTAACGGTATTGAATTTAGATGAGCAGATACAAACCGTCATTGGTTAGTGGATTCAGGTTAGTGAATTTAGGCTCATAAATTAATCTGCAATAACTGTAACGTGATTTTAAGATCTGAGTTTGGCTCGCATTGGCTGATTATTTTTAAACTTAAAATATATTTCTCTGCTGTATTGACGCAAACCCAAGGAGAAACTTATGAACAAGTTGATTATCACCCTTCTCGTTGTTGCGTCATTTAACGCCGCTGCAGAGACAACCAAACCCGTCGTGGCGGGCTACTTTGCTGATTGGCAATATGAAAATGAGCAAAACCCCTACACAGTTAAAGATATTCCAGCAGAGAACTTGACTCATGTTATTTACGCCTTTTTGAGTATGTGTGGCCCCCATTCTGGAGCCAGTGAAACCGTACAAAAGCAAATCGCTAAGCAATGTGAAGGAAAAGCACCATTTAGTGCGATTGTTGTTGATACTAAATCCGCACTAGAAAAAGAGTTTGGCGTAGTCAATGTACCAGTTCCTTACAAAGGTCACTTCGCTCAACTTGCACAAATGAAGAAAGACTATCCGACGCTTAAGATTCTGCCTTCATTTGGCGGCTGGACAATGTCTGAACCGTTCCACGCAATGATAAAAGATCCTGCTACGATCAAGCATTTTTCCAAAACAGCGGTTGAACTCATAGAGCAGTACGCCTTTTTTGACGGTATCGATATCGATTGGGAATATCCGGGTGGTGGCGGTTTAACTACTTCGCCTTGGAATCCGGATACGAAATTAACCGACGAACAAAAAGAAGCAGAAAAACAGGCCTATACCGAGCTGATGAAAACATTACGTGCTGATTTGGATGCGTTGAGTAAAAAGACGGCTCGCCACTATGAACTTTCTACTGCTGTTGGTGTTGGAGCGAAAGCGGCTCAGATAGATTGGCCCGCCGTATCCCCTTATTTAACCAATATGTTTGCGATGACTTATGATTTTCTGGGTGGTTGGGGAACGCAAACGGGCCATTTAACCAATTTACATGCGACGGATCGCAGTTGGTGGGGAATGGGAGCCGATGTGTTTATCAATCAAATGATCGAATTGGGTATACCAAGCGAGAAATTGGTTATCGGCGCGGCGTTTTATGGACGTGGTTGGCAAGGCACTCAAGATTATGAGGGTGGTTTGCCTACGGCTGATCTTGTGTCTGAGCAGGGAGCGCCGTTTGGGACCGGTGAAAATGGCTATTTCATGTTCTGGGATTTGATGAAAAATTATCGCGCGGCACAAGGGTATCAATATGGTTACGATCAAGAATCGCAAGCACCATATTTATGGAATGCAGAAAAGAAAGTATTTATCTCGTATGAAGATGAACGTTCAGTGCGCGCCAAAGCCAAATGGGCAAAATCAGCGAAGCTAGGGGGAATTTTCACATGGGAACTTTCAGGTGATCCTTCAAATGAATTGATCAAAGCAATGGCTGATGAGTTGAAATAGCACGCTTTGTAAAACATGATCAAATCCCCACAATGGTGGGGATTTGATTCAGAGACTAAAGCTCAATAGGCAGCTCAGTGCGTTGCCCCCATTCTGTCCACGAACCATCATAAACGCACAGTTTTTCGTAGCCGAAAATTTGCGCAGCCAGCAGCACAATGCAGGCGGTTACGCCTGAGCCACAACTGAAAATGTATTGCTCTTTTCCAGCAGTCAGCGTTGCTTGCATAATAGGTTGTAGATCTTGCGGTGATTTAAGCTTATGCCCGTTCATCAACTCTGTAAAAGGTAAGCAAATAGAGTGAGGAATATGGCCGCTGCGCACGCCTTCTCTTGGTTCTTTCACTTGACCCAAAAAACGGGCTTGTGAACGTGCATCAACAGTTAAGCTCTCTGGGTTCTCTATTTGTGCAAGCACATAGTCTGCGTTCACAAAATAGCGAGGATCGAGCGTGCCATGGAAGTTTCCGTGTTTAAAGGCATGTGTGTACTCTTTTACAACGGGTAAACCTTGGCGTTTCCATTCGGTGAATCCACCATCAAGAACGTATACCGACGCATGTCCCATCGCTTTGAGCATCCACCATGCCCTCGGTGATGCAAACGTCCCGCTATTGTCATAGACAACGACGATCGAATCGTGGTTTAAACCGATCGATTGTGCTAATTGGTTAAAGCGATCTTCACTAGGCATCATATGAGGTAGTGGCGATTGTAGGTCACAAAATTCACCATCATAATCAAAGCGCCGAGCGCCGGGAATGTTATGCAGAGTATCTTTCTCAGTTTCACTGGGAATTTGGAATTCAATACTGCAATCAAGAACAACGGTGCGCGGGTCGCCTAACTTTTGTGCTAACCATTGGGGGGAGATGAGTGGTGACATGAGTTTAACTCTCCTATTGTGTGGGCTGATGCGGTGGACGAACGGGAAAGACATTATTGAGTCTTTGTCTTTTATTTACTGGCAAGTTTGGCAGTGAGCGAGTTTGATTAAGTTCATTTCTCTCCACGTCATTGAAAGAGCGTCCAACATCAAAATTTTGCCTTGTTTTACCTGCCCATATTGAGCGATCACTTTGATCGCTTCCATCGCTTGTACCGCGCCAATAATCCCGACGACAGGAGCCATTACGCCCGCTTCGACGCAAGTGAGTACGTTACTACCAAAAAGAGCGCTTAAACATTGGTAACAGGGCTCGTCTGGGTGTTGATACATAAACACGCTGACTTGCCCTTCCATACGAATCGCAGCACCAGATACCAGTGGTGTTTTAGTTTGAAAGCAGAGTTTATTCAATTGGTTACGAGTATCAAGGTTATCTGATGCATCCAGCACCAAAGAATGCTGTTCAATTAATGCTTTCAATTGTGCATCTTCAAGGCGTTGATCAACGGTATTTACCGTTAAATACGGGTTAAGCATACGCAGTGACTCTGCCGCTGAGTCCACTTTTTTACGTCCAATATCGGCATCGCTGTGCAGCACTTGGCGCTGTAAATTAGAGAGCTCAACCACATCATCATCGATGAGCGTGAGTGAACCAACACCTGCTGTGGCAAGGTATTGGCTTGCAGCGCAGCCCAATCCTCCTGCGCCAAGAATTAAAATAGAGCTTTGTTTAAGTGCTTCTTGTCCTTCAAAATCAAACTGTTTGAGAATGATTTGTCGGTTGTAACGAAGTAGCTCTTGATCAGATAGGATCTCCATAGTGATCCTTAGTACAAGCTGGGATTAAAAAGTTGGATATTGACGGTTTCGCCCACTTCCACTCGGCCACGATCTTGTTCTAACACCACAAAACAGTTGGCGAGACTCATCGAACGAAATGCCCCCGAACTTTGGTTTCCGGTAGTTTCAACAACAAACTGGCCATTTTCAATTGTGTAAATACCGCGTTGGTAGTCAGTACGGCCCGGTGATTTTTTAAAGGCATTTTTAGTGATGGCTGGAATGGACTCCGGTGCTTTCCACTGAGTGTGTCCAGCCAATTTAGCCAGCATAGGTTGCACCAAGACGTATAGGGTTAATACGGCTGAAACGGGGTTGCCAGGTAAGCCACAGAACCAAGCATGATCTAATGTTCCAAATGCAAACGGTTTGCCCGGTTTTATTGCCAGTTTCCAAAAACCGATTTCTCCGAGTTCTTGCAAAATATCTTTGGTATAGTCAGCTTCGCCTACACTTACGCCGCCAGAAGTAATAACCACATCGGCCAAATGTTGAGCTTTATCAAAGGTAGCTTTTAAAGTGGCAGGGCAATCAGCAATGATCCCAAGATCAATCGCTTCACAACCAAAATTCTCAATTAATGGTTTAATGCCATAACGATTGCTGTCATAGATTTGCCCCTCAGCAAGAGGTTCACCGAGTGGTTTTAGCTCATCTCCAGTTGAGAAAAAGGCCACTTTGGGTTTACGAAAAACGGTCACATGGCTGATGCCGAGTGTGGCAATCATTGGGATATCACGCGAAGTCAAGCGAGCCCCTTTATGTAGCACTACATCGCCTTGTTTGATGTCATCACCAGTGGGGCGAATATTTTGCTGAGGCTTTGCATTCGGCTGTAGAAAGCAGATACCATTTTCGTTTTCGGTCGTTTGCTCTTGCATGATCACCGCGTCGCAACCAGCTGGAATTTTCGCGCCAGTCATAATTCGCACGCAACTGTTGGCTGGCCACGGCCCTTCAAATGGAAGACCGGCAAAAGATTTGCCAGCCAGCGGCAGAGTGGTTGACTGTTGCAGATCAGCTAATCGAATAGCGTATCCATCCATCGCTGAGTTATCGAAAGGCGGCACAAAAATGGGTGAGAGTAACTCTTCAGCCAACACATAGCCTAACGCGTCGGCTAGCGGTAGTTTCAGCGTCGTTTGGATGGGTTTGATATTCGCTAGCATTGTCTCTAACGCTTGTTCGATAGGCATTAAGCCCGGTGAATCACAACAGCCCATGGTCGGTTCCTATAGCTTTTTTCTTTGCGAGGACTTTATCATACATTGCTTACGGGCAATAATGACCATCCTTAAAATATGGATGTAATTATTCAAAATTCCGAGTATCCTTGTCTGCCATCCGAAAGGGGTAAAAAGTAAGAGGAATCGGAATGCTAGGTCTTAGCGAATCAGCAAAGTTGGTCAAAGATGCGCTAGAGAGCCGAGGTTTGGAAACGCCTATGCGTCCAAATGAGGTTACTCGTGAAGAAAAGAAAGAAAAAATCGAACACCATATGCGTGAGATCCTCACACTACTCGGTCTTGACCTGACCGACGACAGTTTAGAAGAGACGCCCCATCGAATTGCGAAAATGTATGTGGATGAAGTGTTTTCTGGCCTCGATTATCAAAACTTCCCCAAAATTACTGTGATCGAAAACAAGATGAACGTCAGTGAAATGGTGCGCGTAAAAGAGATTACCGTGACCAGTACCTGTGAGCATCATCTAGTGACTATCGATGGTAAAGCCGCGGTGGCGTATATCCCAAGAGGCAAGATAATTGGTCTTTCTAAGATTAACCGTATTGTACGTTTTTTTGCTCAGCGCCCCCAAGTTCAAGAGCGAATGACACAGCAGATTCTGGTGGCTTTGCAAACCTTACTCGGTTCAGACGATGTCGCGGTCACCATTGATGCCACTCATTACTGCGTTAAGTCACGTGGTGTTATGGATGCGACCAGTGAAACGACCACCACAGCATTAGGCGGTATTTTTAAATCTAACCCTGCCACCCGCGCCGAATTTTTCCATGGTTTACATTAATCGAATCTCAGTTGAGTCCATCGATTAACGTTGATCAATTAAAAAAGCCCTCGTAAGTGAAGCCGAGGGCTTTTTCGTTTTACCACGCACGCTTTATTGAAACAGAGCCAAATTTTATTTAAACAGCACCAAGTACTCGCCATAGCCTTCAGCTTGCATCGCCTCTTTTGGTACAAATCGCATCGCGGCAGAGTTCATGCAGTAGCGTAAGCCGGTTGGTGCTGGTCCATCCTCAAAGACATGACCTAGGTGAGAATCTGCAAAACGGCTGCGCACTTCGGTTCTGGTATAAAAAAGCCGAGAATCGCTTTTGGTCGCAATATACGCTTCATTAATTGGCCGAGTGAAACTGGGCCAGCCCGTACCAGAACGGTATTTGTCGGTAGAAGAGAATAATGGCTCTCCGCTGACCACATCGACATAAATACCATCAGCTTTGTTATCCCAATACTCATTGTTAAATGCGCGTTCAGTACCTTCTTCTTGCGTCACGTAATATTGCAAATCAGTCAATTTGGCGCGTATCTTTTCATTAGAAGGTTTGGTGTATACCTCAACGTTGTTTTGCATTTTTTGCGCTTCGATCAATTGACGTAAGGTTTTTGGATGCTCATTACGATCTTTACCAAAGATGGTATCAAGATATTGGTCACGTCCGGAAGCATGGCGATAGTAGGTGTAACGTACTTTGCTCTTTTTATAAAAGTCTTGGTGGTACTCTTCAGCAGGCCAAAATTGGCTGTACTGAATAAGCTCTGTTTTGAGCGACTTTTTGAAGATCCCTAGCGCATCGATTTCTTGCATAAAACGCTGCGCGGTCTGCTTCTGTTCACTGTTGTGATAAAAAATGGCAGGCCGATACTGTGGGCCTCTATCAACAAACGAGCCTTGATCATCCGTTGGATCAATGTGGCGGAAAAAATGATCCAATACATTCTCGTAGCTGACAACTTGCGGATCAAAGGTCACTTGAATCACTTCAATGTGGCCCGATTTTCCTGATGAGACTTGTTTATAGGTTGGATTTTCAAGGCTGCCACCCGCATAACCAGAGACAACGCTAATGACACCGTTGAGTTTTTCAAGATCAGATTCTGTACACCAAAAACAGCCCCCAGCTAATGTCGCGATTTGCTGATTACCAATGCTGGGCATGGTTTTAGGCTGAGTTTCTGCTTGGCTAAATAGCGAAAACAGAATAGGCACAATAAGCGCTATTGAGAATATAAAGGGAGTAAAACGTTTCATAACCGACCTTACTTATTTTTTATTGATACTGGTAAAGAACGGTGAAAAGCGCAAAAAATTACAGAGAAAGAAAACAAATAGCGTAAAGAAAACCTTTCTGAGCCCGAAGATTTGCGCTCAGAAAGGTTAATTTCGAACAATAATATCAGGTTAGGCCGATAATATTTCCTTTAGAATCAATATCTAAATACATGAAGGCGGGTTTTTCAGGAAGGCCCGGCATGGTCATCACGTTGCCGCATAGCGCATAGATAAAGCCAGCACCCGCACAGAGCTTTAATTCGCGGATCGGTACATCAAAACCTTTTGGTGCGCCTTTAATCGCAGCGTTGGTTGAAATTGAAAGCGGCGTCTTCGCCAAACAGACAGCAAGCTTCCCGTAACCTTGCTCTTGCATGTTGTGCATTTGACGTCGTGCTTTATCAGTAAAAGTGACGCTTGCCGCGCCATAGCCCTTTTTCGCTACGGCGTTGATCTTATCTTCGATCGTCTGCTGTGCTTGGTATAACGGTGTGAACGTACTCACTTTTTGACACTGCTTAATGACTTTGGAAGCAAGCTCAGTCGTCCCTTCGCCTCCAAGAGCAAAACCTTCACTCAGTGCAACCTCTACCTGGTAGGGTAGTGCGTGAATCATCATGGCGAGCTGCTCAAGCTCTTCTTGGCTGTCTTGTGGAAAGCGGTTAATGGCAACCACGGCGGGTATTCCATACTTACTCACATTTTCAATATGCCATTTGAGATTTTCAAAACCGGACACCAACGCGGCATGGTCTGGCTGAAATAGAGTGTCGGGAACTGGCTGGCCGGGACGCAATTCATACAGACCAGAGTTCGCTTTTAAGCCGCGAAGTGTGGTGACGATAACGGCGCAATCTGGCGCTTTCCCAGATGTCGCGGCTTTAATATTGCACGCCTTTTCAAATCCCATATCAGAGCCAAAGCCGCCTTCTGTTACAGTAAATTCGGCCAACCTTGTAGCGATGTCATCAGCGATAATAGAAGAGTTACCGTGCGCGATATTGGCAAAAGGCCCGGCGTGAATCAGTGTCGGTACGCCTTCTAACGTTTGCATTAATGTAGGTTCAATCGCCTCTTTCATACTGACAGCCATTGCTCCAGCGACTTGTAAATCTTCGGTGGTAATCGGTGTACCATGGTGACTATAGGCGACGACAATCCGCCCAATCCGTTGACGCAGATCGTTTAAGTTTTTGGCTAATGCAAGAATCGCCATTAGCTCAGAAGCCGCTGAAATATCAAAACCATCTTCACGCTCAAAGCCATTGATTGATTTATCCGTTTCATTTCGGCCAACGGTAACCATGCGCAATGCGCGATCGTTGTGATCCATCACTCGCTTCCAAACCACATATTCGGGTCGATACGCAGTGCTTTCATTGCGGTGCGCTGCTCGAAATCGTCATAACCAAGGCGCTGTTCGTGATAGATCCGGGCATCTATCGCCGCTGCCGCTAGGTTATGCGCGGCTGTGACGGCGTGGATATCGCCAGTGAGATGCAAATTGAGCTCTTCCATTGGTGCCACTTGTGAATAACCGCCGCCAGCGGCTCCGCCCTTAACA
This sequence comes from Vibrio sp. V23_P3S9T160, assembly GCF_963886625.1. NCBI lineage: Bacteria > Pseudomonadati > Pseudomonadota > Gammaproteobacteria > Vibrionales > Vibrionaceae > Vibrio > Vibrio sp. V23_P3S9T160. The sequence continues at coordinate 15,801 of NZ_CAWPDB010000140.1, read as the reverse complement.
CCAAAGATTGGTCCCATTGAGGGTTGACGAATACATGCCATCACCGAATGACCCAATTTCGCCATTCCTTGTGATAGGCCTATGGTCGTGACGGTTTTTCCTTCCCCTAATGGCGTTGGGGTAATGGCAGTCACAAGGATTAACTTTCCAACCGTTTGTGTTTGCAAACGTTCAAGGCAACTTAATGAAATTTTGGCCTTAAAGCGGCCTTGGCTGTGGAATTCGCTAGCGGTGAATCCTGCTTTGTTAGCGATAGCCTCTATGGAGGTTAATGAAGTGGCGCGGCAAATTTCAATATCAGGCAGCATAAAACCCTCATTATTTAGTATTGTACGGGCTGGGAAAACGTTTGCGTCGCGATAATAACGTCAAAAAATGGGTTGTAAAGTGATTTAATGAGTGGATTATAAACTAATGTCTGAGCTTTTAGATCGATTCTTCTTTCTCTTTTGTGTCATTGTCGCTGGGCTCTTTATGATGTTCATCTTCAAGTTGATCACTATCTTGTTCATCATAATGCTTGACGACAAAGGGGATTAACATAATAGAAGAGGGAAGAAAACGTTTCATATGGATTTCCTTGTTTGTTAGTAACTGAACATATGGTAGTGAAACTCGACTTACACTGCTTTAGCTCTGACGGCCTTTACTCTATAATGCGGCGTTTTTACTAGGCCAACCTTACCTCACTGCGGATATTTTATGATTTCAAAAAACCAACTGAAACTACTTCGTGCTTTAGGCCAAAAGAAACAGCGCAAGGCTCATGGCCTGTTTTTAGTGCAAGGCGAAAAGAACGTGTTGGAATTGATTAACAGCCAACTGACGGTGAAGCAGGTTTTTGCCACTGCGGAGTTTATCGCACAAAACCGCGTTGAGCTTAGTGTTTTTGAATGCATTGAGGCCACATTAGATGACTTAACCAAAGCCAGCACCTTGGTGAGCAATAATGCTGCAATCGCAATCGTTGAGATCCCCGAAGTGACGGTGCCTGAAGCGAAAGGATTGATGATCGCTCTCGATGGTGTTTCTGACCCCGGTAATTTAGGGACGATTATCCGTGTTGCTGATTGGTATGGCATTAAACACATTGTCGCTAGCCACGATTGCGCCGATCCATACAATCCGAAGACCATCAGTGCCACCATGGGCAGCTTTGGGCGTGTTACGGTGAGCCAAGTGGATTTGGGTACTTATTTACAGAGTTCAAATCTACCTGTTTATGGGGCTTTTTTAGAAGGTGAGAGCGTACATCATACGAAATTTGCTGCTGAAGGGATTTTATTGATGGGCAGTGAATCGCATGGTATTCGTGCCGAAGCGGCTCAATATGTCACCGACAAAATTACCATTCCCGCCTTCGGGGGAGCAGAGTCACTTAACGTAGCAATGGCTACGGGTATTATTTTGGATAACCTGCGCCGCCAACATCACTAGATCAAACCAAGATCACTCGATCAAAAAGTAAAGCTTAAAAGTTGTTGTTTTGGATTGTCGTCAAAAAGCGTGATAACGGATGCCGTGTTTGCGCTTTTTTATAACGCTTAGTTATAAGAAGAAAAGACTACTTCTCTAACATCCCCAGTTTGTTTGGCACGCCATTCCATTTTTCAGCATCATCCATGGCTGGTTTGACTTCGGTTTGCACCGGCCATATGTCGGCAAGCTCAGCATTGAGTTCGATGTAAATCTTCTGATCTTCTGGGAGTTCATCTTCTTGAAAGATAGCTTGAGCTGCACATTCAGGAACACATAAACCGCAATCAATGCATTCAATGGGGTTGATCACCATAAAATTGGGGCCTTCGTGAAAGGCATCTGCAGGGCATACCGCGACACAGTCAGTAAATTTACATTGGATGCAATTATCCGTTACGACAAACGCCATGATGATCAGCTCTTAGTTAGTTAAAAATGAAGAATGGGGATAATACGCATCCCAAGTTAAATTTCAACATCCAACGCTATGAATATCTAGCGTAACGTGTGATGAATTCGGGATTTAGTATGACAGATAACGCCATTTCCCGTAGAATGCGCGCCATTGTGAGCGGGCCGCTTGCGGCTTTGGCTAAGACACCGACTAATACGAGACATCTACATGATACGTTTAACCGAAATTAAACTTCCTTTGGATCACGAGGAAGGAGCAATTTTTGCTGCTATTACTGAAAAACTTGGTATTGCTGATGAACAAGTTCTTTCATTCAATATGTTTAAACGTGGCTACGATGCTCGTAAGAAAACGAAAATCATGCTGATTTACACGTTAGATGTGAGCGTGGAGAATGAAACGGAGCTGCTTGCTAAGTTTGCTGACGATCCGCATGTGAAAGTGACGCCGGATATGGAGTACAAATTCGTTACTCAAGCGCCAGCGAATCTTACTGAACGCCCTGTGGTGATAGGTTTTGGCCCTTGTGGTCTATTTGCCGGACTGATTCTTGCTCAAATGGGGTTTAACCCAATCATTGTCGAGCGTGGTAAAGAAGTGCGTGAACGCACCAAAGATACCTTTGGTTTTTGGCGTAAACGTACATTGAATACTGAATCTAACGTGCAGTTTGGTGAAGGCGGAGCAGGTACTTTTTCTGATGGAAAACTCTATAGCCAAGTAAAAGATCCTAACTTCTATGGTCGTAAGGTCACTACAGAATTTGTCGCTGCGGGCGCACCTGCTGAAATCATGTACGTGAGCAAACCGCACATTGGTACGTTCAAATTGGTGACCATGATTGAAAAAATGCGTGCCAAAATCATCGAATTAGGCGGTGAAATTCATTTTAGTACTCGTGTTGATGACATTCACATCGAAGAAGGGCAAATTACAGGCCTTACGCTGTCAAATGGTGAAGAAATTAAAACGCGCCATGTCGTCCTTGCGGTCGGCCATAGCGCACGTGATACCTTTGAAATGCTGCATGAACGTGGCGTTTATATGGAAGCCAAACCCTTTTCAGTCGGGTTCCGTATTGAACATAAACAATCAATGATTGATGAAGCGCGTTTTGGTTCGAATGCGGGTAACCCCATTCTTGGCGCAGCAGACTACAAATTGGTTCACCACTGTAAGAATGGCCGCACTGTTTATAGCTTCTGCATGTGTCCCGGTGGCACCGTAGTGGCGGCTACTTCTGAAGAGGGGCGCGTGGTGACCAATGGCATGAGCCAATATTCTCGCGCAGAACGTAATGCTAACAGTGCGATTGTGGTGGGTATTGATCCTGAACGTGATTATCCGGGTGATCCGCTAGCGGGCGTGCGCTTCCAACGTGAACTTGAATCACGAGCTTATCAACTTGGCGGCGAAAACTACGATGCACCAGCACAAAAAATTGGTGACTTTTTACAAGGTCGTGATCCGAGTGCGTTAGGTGATGTCGAACCCTCTTTTACACCCGGCATCAAGTTGACAGATATTTCAAAAGCGTTGCCTGATTTTGCCATTGAAGCCATTCGTGAAGCGATCCCAGCGTTTGATAAGCAGATCAAAGGATTTGCCTCTGACGATGGTTTGTTAACCGGAGTGGAAACTCGCACGTCATCACCCATTTGCATTAAACGGGGTAAGGATTTCCAAAGCATCAACCTGAAAGGCTTTTATCCGGCTGGTGAAGGCGCAGGTTATGCTGGAGGGATTTTATCGGCAGGCATTGATGGTATTAAAGCTGCCGAAGCATTGGCGCTTTCTATGGTTAACGAAGCTGAAAAAGCATCATAATTTGCAATATTAAGCACAAGAAAAGGCTCATCGGAGCCTTTTTTATTACATAGCCCGAATATTATGAGGAGAGATCATGAAGTACGACTGGATTTTATTTGACGCTGACGAGACCTTGTTTCATTTTGACGCCTTCAAAGGTATGCAGCTGATGTTTGAGCGTAAAGGAGTGTTGTTTACTGAGCAAGATTTTGCGCAGTACCAAGAAGTTAACAAACCACTATGGGTTGATTACCAAAATGGCGATATCACGGCAGCGCAATTGAAGCATATTCGTTTTGAGAGATGGGCTGAGAAATTAGCGACAACAACTACGGAATTGAACAGCGCGTTTCTCGAAGCGATGGCTGATATTTGTACCCCTTTACCAGGGGCAAAAGAGTTACTGGATGCTCTTTTAGGTCGAGCGAAACTTGGCATAATTACTAACGGTTTTACCGAACTTCAAGCGATTCGTTTGCAAAGAACGGGGATGAGTGAATACTTTGACCACGTGATTATCTCAGAAGAGGTTGGTGTGGCGAAGCCAGATAACGGAATTTTTGCCTACGCGTTAGACAAAATGGGCAACCCTGATAAAAACCGTGTATTGATGGTAGGGGATAACCCGCATTCCGATATTTTAGGTGGCTTGAATTTTGGTATTGAAACTTGTTGGCTAAATACAACCGGCGTAGGTGCTGTTGAAGGTATTGAGCCACACTACCATGTGCGTTCATTGCACGAACTTAAAGATATTTTGGTCGCATAATTATTTACAATGATGTGGCTTGGGGTGTGGAGTGATGATATCGACCTCCACACCAACAAATCGATTCGTTAGCGGTTGAATTCACCGTCACGCTCAGGTTGATAAACTACATCAAGAATCTCAATCACTCTTTCTCTACCACCTGGCATTGGCCAACTGAGCTGTTGACCAACAGCTAGGCCCAACAATGCACTGCCTACTGGGGCAAAAACAGAGATATCTTGACTGCTTTTCACTTCATGCGGATACACAAGATTTTTTTCGATCACTTCATCACTGTCGATAAACTTGAAGCGTACGGTCGAATTCATGCTCACCACATTATTTGGCATCTCTTGTGGGGCGACAATGGTGGCTCTATCCAACTCAGCCTCGAGCTTTTCTAACTCTGGCGTTAGTTTAGGCATGCCATCCAGTAATGCGGATATTCTGTCCATATCAAGGCTTGAAACTAAGACAGGTGCTAAATTTGACATTTTTAATACTCCAAAAAGAAATACCGCCCAAAAGCTAGGCGGTATAAAAATTAACGTCAATGTTATTGCGATTCAGGCTATGACATTAATCTTGTTCGACATAGAATGCAAATAATACGGTATCAGTTTGTTATGAATTTGGCATGCACGTATTTAGGCTGGGAGTGGATGTTGTGCAGTACGTAAAAATTAAAGATGTGATTGTTGAACAAATCGATGCTGGCATGCTTGCCCCTCGTCAAAAATTACCTTCTGAACGAAAACTTGCAGAGTCGTTTAATACCACACGTGTTACCCTGCGTGAGGCTTTGTCTCTGTTGGAAGCGGATGGCAAGATCTACCGAGAAGATCGGCGAGGTTGGTTTATTTCTCCCGAGCCGATACGTTACGACCCAACCCAAACTCTGAATTTTACCAACATGGCTTTAGCACAAAACCGAGTACCAAAAGCGGAACTGATGATGGCAAAAGCGCTATTAGCCAATAAACAAGCATCGCTCTTATTGGGATTAAAGCCATTTTCGGATGTTTACCAAATTGATCGTGTGCGTTATTTAGAAGATCGCCCCGTGGTCTATGTGACGAATTACGTGCGCCCTGAATTGTTTCCCAACTTGCTGACTTTCGATTTGTCTCAATCACTGACGGATATTTATCGCGACCATTTTGCCGTGGAGTATCAAACAGTCCGTTATCGAATTACCACTAGCTCTTTGCTTGGTCATATGGCGCAAGCGCTACGCGCTACATCAGGCACTCCGGCGATGGTCGTTGAGCGCATTAATTATAATCAACAGGGTGAACTGATCGATTGTGGCATCGAATACTGGCGACATGACGCGATTTGTATTGAGTCGTTAGCCAAGCTAACCGTGGCCCGCTGAGGCTATGTCCGTTAAAGCTATGTTCGTTGAAAATTGAGCGCATTCAATGAAAAAGGCGACCTCTATTAAGTCACCTTTTTACTGTGTTATTGCTGTTTATGACTGAGTTTGTGCATCCGTTTGTTTGAGCTGTTTATGCCCATCTTCACTGACGCCACGTTTCCAGTAGCTGCTGATATAAATATAGTCTTTGGCTATCTCTTTTTCATTGCGAAAATACTCTCTTAGCGCGCGCATGGTATCAAATTCACACGCACACCATACCGAGCCATTCTCACCCAGCCAATTTTTCTCGATAACCGAAGTCGCCAAATTGGTGCTGCTGTCTTTCACTACCCAAGAGATCTCTATGTTCTCCGGAGCCTGTAGTGCCTGTTTGTCATCCACATGCTCAATTTCAATTACTGCATAACCTTTTGCATCACGTGGTAAGCGTTTTAATTGAGCTGCAAGAGCAGGGATCGCGGTCATGTCAGCGGCTAAGAAAAACCATTTCCCATTGGGATTCAACCCTTGAGCTTTACCTGGGCCAGCGATTGAAATCGTATCACCAATGGCCGTATGCATCGCCCATCTGACTGCAAATCCGCACTGCTTATCTTCCGCTTCGTGCCGTACAAAATCGATTTCAATGCGATTGTTGGTCGCATCAAAACTTCGAATGGTATAAGTGCGCATTATTGGGCGCTGATCAGGTGATAAGCGAGATAAATCAGTAGTACCACTCTGATTAAACAACAGCTTAATATAATCACCCTCACTTTCCGCACCAAAGTGTGCAATTGAGTTACCCTGTAATGTTATGCGCTGCATAGAAGGGGAAATCTGTTGAGTTGCTACTACTGTGAGCGGATAGAAAGCTCTTTTAGGTTCTGTTTCTTTTTTCATGTTGTCTAAAACGGCCATTTTTCTTTTGTTAGCGTAACCTTAAACTGACTACTTAAATGAATCAATGATAATAACTATCATTTACATTGTTTTACGCTATATGGTTTTATCGATAAACCACTTAGGTGCTCTTTCGATGGGATATTTCGAACAATCGTCTACATCAACCATAGCTCGAACATTTTGATGTGGCTATTGAGAGTGTGTGGCCTTGTATGACATTATTCCCCCGCTGGAATAGAGAGTGAGAAATAACGATGGTAGCCGAGCATCTTTATATCGTATTAGGTAAACGACTTGTTGATCAGCAATTAACATTAGAAGGGCGTAGTCGTGTTGATGGCCTCGTTAAGGCGTTACAACGTCATGAAATCGATCATAGTGTCATTGCTTTATGCGGTGGGCTCACGCTAGGGCAACATATTTCTGAAGCGAAGGCTATGTATCATTACCTTCAATCGGAGCTTACTCGGCTCAATGTGTCACTTTCGAATAACCGCATTTTGCTGGAAGAGTACTCAACCAGCACGGTAGAAAATATCGAAAACGTCGCGTTAGAGCTGCAAAAAAACGGTAGTATTGACACGCAAAAAACATTACCTGTTACTTTTATTTCTAACGACTATCACTTGCAGCGTATTTTTGAAATTCAGCAATTAATGGATGAGCAAGGGTTACTGCGAGTGCTTAAACAACGCTGTGAAATGATGGAGATCACGCTGGCTATTTCACCGGATCTGCACGATCACCTAGTGGTGAAATACCCTTATACGCATTTAGCCGCGGAACTGTTTCTATTGGTCGATCAACTAACGACTTACCGTGTCTATCTTGAAGGTGTTGTGGCGGGCTCATTTTTGCGCGATCTCACGCAAGTGAGAGCCATTCCTTACCAAATAGCATATGAGGCTATTTTAGCGATCAACCATAAAATCGCAGACAACCCAAAGTGGGTTTTTGTTCGCTGTCTTACGGATTTATTGATGCAGTGTATCAATGCCACAAAGGGGGCGTTAAATGTCAGTGAGATTCAACCTTATCTCATTTTGTTCGACAGCAACTTAACGTTATTGAATCGATATCTTGATCCTGAAAACCCGTGCGTCGGACGCTGGTGGCGTCAGGGATAGTAACAAGCGAAATAGATGAATCAAACAGACCCCGCAATGCGGGGTCTTTGCTTTTTAGCCAAGCGACTTATTTCCTGACCAAAAACCGTTTTGAACAAAACAACGTGTTAAGCCGTTTCTAACGTACGCTCTTTGACCACGCTTAGACGCTCGCCATAAATTGGACGTAGTGCTGCCAGTACATGGTTACGAGTTAGCATACCGACAAACTTGCCATCTTCAAGGACGGGGAGATTTTGTGGTTTGTTCACTTTCATGCTTTTTGCGCGCTCTTCTAAAGAGAGTGAGCTAAAACGAGTAGCAATGCCCATGCTAGTGGTAGGGTATAACTGTTCTTTATCAATACATAAAAATTCGGCGATATCAATCAGACGGTCAGATGCATCGATGGCGATAACATCGCGGCTCATAAGATCCACCACTTTTTGCCCTTCGGTAGGGAGGTAGTCTTGGCACCATAAATCCACCATGACATCGTGAGCTGAGAAAAATCCGACCAAACGACCAGCCACATCAACCACAGGAGCACTATCGAGCTGGTTATCCAGCAACATATCAATCGCTACTGCGGTTGGCATTTCCACGCCTAGAGTTACAGGTTGGGTGTTCATAATGTCTTTAACTGTAATTGTTTTATTCATTTTCGTTTCCTTCACTGACGTAATTGTTGCTGTTTCCGTAATAGTGCTAATGTTTGCGGCTTTAAGTTGTGGACGGCGGAAAATAGACCAGTTGGCGAGACCAACCAACACAGCACCGCCGACGATATTGCCCAAAGTCACTGGGATAAGGTTTGCCACCACAAATTGATGAATGTTCAAATCTGCGTAATGAGTGGCACTGATACCGATCTGCTGCCAGAAGCTCTCTGGTGCAAAGTTTTGAATCACAATGCCTAAAGGGACCATAAACATGTTGGCTACGCAGTGCTCGAAGCCGCTAGAGACGAACATCGCCACAGGCAAAATTGTCATTGCGGCTTTGGTCATTGCATTGGCTGAGCTAAACGTTAACCAAATAGCAAGACAAACCAGTAAGTTACATAGCACCCCAAGAGAAAATGCTTGAACAGGTGTATGGTGCAGTTTGTGCTGCGCGATGTTCAGCGCATTCAAACCCCATTGACCATCATCCAACTGATAGAGACCAGCCCCAGTAACCAAAAGCAGTAAAAACATGGCACCAATGAAGTTACCGATATAAACCTTGCCCCAAATGGATAACATTTTGCTAAAGCTGATTTGTTTATTGGCCCAAGAAATGCTCGATAATACGGAACTGGTGAACAGTTCACCGCCACAAATCACGATTAAAATCAGCCCCATGCTAAAGGCTAAACCACCCGCTAACCGACTGAGCCCCCAACCTGCGTTAGCACTGCCTGTGGTGACAGTGATGTAGAACAAAAATGCTAAGCCGATAAAAGCACCAGCCATAATGGCAAGGCTCAGTGTCATACCGCTACTTTTCTTGGCTTTGCTTAATGCAAATTTCTCGGCTTCTGCCATCATCTCAATCGGTGAGAACAGCTGTTTATTTTCAGAGTAGGCTGCTGACATACACGCTCCCAAAGCTCAATTTCATAATTACCTCCCAAGTTCAAACAAAGCGTCATGCCTTGCTTCCTATACAGACTAACGAACGGGTCATGAAGTAGTAAAATTGATAATTTTTAGATTACTCATCAAATGAATTGATATGAATAAATGAAAGAGTAGAATGAAACCGTTTGCGCATATTAACTCCCTTGAAATTAAAGGTGTGGCGCGCAGTAGATGAAAGCTAAATAGGAAAAGCAGTGCGGTATTCACTCAAACAATTAGCAGTTTTCGATGCTGTTGCCGATAGTGGCAGCGTCAGTCAAGCTGCGGATAAATTAGCGTTAACTCAATCCGCGACCAGTATGTCGCTAGCACAATTGGAAAAAATGTTAGGTCGCCCTTTGTTCGAAAGACAAGGAAAGCAGATGGCATTGACTCATTGGGGAATGTGGCTTAGGCCGAAAGCGAAGCGTTTATTACAAGATGCTCAGCAGATCGAAATGGGCTTTTATGATCAGCACTTGCTTAGCGGTGAAATCAGTATGGGGGCCAGCCAGACCCCTGCCGAGCACCTCGTTCCAGACCTTATCAGCATTCTTGATAACGATTTCCCAGAGATGCGTATTGAGCTTGGTGTGAAAAGCACCAAAGGGGTGATCGATGGCATCCTCGACTACAAATATGACCTTGGTATCATTGAAGGTCGATGCGATGATAACCGTATTTCCCAAGAAGTGTGGTGTCGAGATCACCTAACAGTGATAGCTTCGGCTCATCATCCTTTTGCCAAATGTAAAACGGTGAGTCTTGCACAGCTTGAACAAGCCAAATGGGTGTTAAGAGAGCACGGTTCTGGTACTCGCAATATTTTTGATAGCTCGATTCACCATCTTATTTCCGATTTAGATGTGTGGCGAGAGTACGAACATGTTCCTGTGCTACGCAGTATGGTTGCGAATGGTCCGTACTTAACTTGTTTACCTTACCTCGATGTAGAACGCTTTATTGAGAATGGCCAGCTGGTAGCGCTCAATGTACCTGATCTGAATATGGAAAGAACGTTGTCGTTTATTTGGCGAGCAGATATGGCTGAAAACCCGTTGGTTGAGTGCATTAAGCGTGAAGGACTGCGCATGATGAAAGGACGACCAAGCGTACTTTAAGCTTGTTAATCTTGGTTATGATTTACTTTGTTACTTCTCAATATGGGGTGTGATAAGTGAAGCTGTTGAGTGTTCGCATTTAGCATCATGCCACACACCCTCATCACCTAATCTAACGCTCATGCTCGATTAAAAAGTACTTCAAATGTGTTGATTTATCGTTTGCGTCAACATTTCAATGAAATAAGTGCAGTCATTGCATTTATTTCATGACTTAGGTCACTAGTCATCTGTGGTTGAAGCTTTTAATATCGGCACTTGATTTATTGATCTCGCTATAGCAACGGCTTGTTAAATGACAGGCAGATAGCGGCTAAATGAGGGCGCTATGAGCACACTATTTGCAATTTCACTAATGACAGGCATTCTTTCTGGTGTTTGGGGCTGGATAGCCGTTTCGTTAGGCTTACTATCATGGGCTGGCTTTTTAGGATGTACGAGTTATTTTGCCTCTCCAACCGAGGGTATTAAAGGTCTTGCAGAAAGTTTGATAACTAATATCAGTGGCGTTTTTTGGGCAATGGTCATTATTCATTCATCCAGTTTGGTGAGCTTGGATATTTTTGGTTACGTTGTCACTGCGGTAGTGGCATTTTTAATGTGCATTCAAGCGTCGAAAGCGTGGCTTGGTTATATCCCTGGAACCTTTATTGGCGCTTGTGCCACTTTTGCTGCTGGTGGTGATTGGCAACTGGTTATTCCATCACTTCTATTAGGTGGCATTTTTGGCTTTGCGATGAAAACAAGTGGTATGTGGTTGCATCAACGATCTAACCAGCCAGCGCAGAGCGACAGCGCAACTATTGAAACGCGTTCTAAGTCCTCAACTTGTTAATTTATGTTTAAGACTAATGCTGGTGAAATCTGCATTGGTAAAGGTTACCCCAAATTGATCCGTATCGATTCATCAAAATTGTTGATATACCGATTCAATATAAGATTAGTCACATATAGCGAAATGGAAATGATACGAGGCACACAATCATGTGTGCCTTTTTTTACGTGTGGCCATTGGCCATCGTAATCACGCGTTTTAGTGTCCAGCGCAGCAGTACAGGAATAAAGTCCACACCTTGTTGTTCACAATGAGAAACGATGGCAAGCGCCAAATCAGGTTTCGCGTGTTTTTTCAGCACACGTGTGACCACTTTTTTCGCAGGGATTGGATGATCGTAAGGTATTTTAATCAAATCTTTGAAGAAATGTTCAAAGCCATGAGAGTACAGAAAATGTTCGATATCTCGATCGGGAAGTTCGGTCAGGCGGTGCCGTTCTTGATCACCTGTTAACATACCGCGTACCGTTGACGAATATTTTTTGCCAGCGGGATCGCCATCAGTCACGACATGCCAGTCAATGCCAAACGCTTTCGCCACTTTAATTAAGGACTTCAGACCAGACTGAGCAAATTCGACAATTTGTACTCCTTCGGCGGCTAGGTTATAGCCACACTGGCGAGCCAGCTCACTAAACAGCCACACCTCAGTTTCTCCTTCAACCAACAACCAGCAGCGAGCAAAAAGCACCCCTGAGCGATGAAAACGGATATGAAAACCGATACGTCGTAGTTCGTCCTTACTCAATCCACGAGAGATCATCGAATTTGCAATGGTACGGTCAGAAGTACGCACCAAACGCCGAATCGAATGAAGGGGAACAGAGCCAAGCAGATCACCACTGTTCGTTGTGAGAATTTTCTGCATGGGTAATAGTTGAAGTAAACTCCAAGCGCGCGCCAGATGAGTAGGGTGCAATCGACCTTCGGGATCTTCGATAATCAGCAGCGGCCTAGCGCAACGTCGTAGGTCTGTTGGGCCTTTGGCTTGCAGATAAGCATTGAGTAAGCCCATCAACAGCAAACGAGTTTGCTTATTTTTAGTTTCTTCAACAAATTGGCTTATGTTTTTATCGGCGGTTGGGCTGGAATAGACTAAGCTGTCACGTTGCTGTCTTGGGTTTTTACGTGTCTGACTTTTGAATGAAAAATAGTGATCAACTAATACATTCATTGAGTTAAGGCTACTTCTCATCTCGCCTTTGTTGACATGTCCAGGAATGGCCAGTAAACGACGACAGGTATTATCAATGCGTTTTTCGGCGCGAGAATTTTTACCGTTACCATTGACGAAAGGTCGCTCGAAACGCCGTGAATCTTTCAAACGGATCACTGGGTGTAAGCTCATCAGCTCTTGCGCTAATTTTTCGGAATGATGCAGCGGTAGTGGATTGCCTTCGAGGTCTAAAAACATGTAGCGAGTGGTAATATCATATCGCTCACGAGTGGCACTGATGCGATAGAATATCCGTTTCGTACCCGTTTCATCTTCAACCCAAATCGGCCTCAGCTTACGATAACGGCCGGATCGAGATTCATTTTTGTCTGTAGAAACAAAGCTTAAGACAATTTGTAAATGCTGAGTTTGAGGATGAGCGATAGAGTAATCGACGTGGAAATCTTGCATTTCAAATTGATAAGGTACACCGTTGGCTGGTAGCACTACTGATAAGGCGTCCAACAATGAGGACTTACCCCAAGTATTTTCACCGATCAATGTGGTGAGTTCATCAAAAGCGAGCGATAAACGTTTGATTCCTCTGAATCCGGAAATTTCAATTCGCTCTAGATGCATAGGCAGACTCCTTTTATAACTCAACGAGTTAGCTTCTCGCTGAGTCTGTTTTTCTTTAAGCATAATGGAAATTATGCAGATAAGTAGGCTGCTGGCTCACATATCAAGTGTTTATGTAGGGTCAGCCGAATGAGACAAAGGCTACAAAGCGTGATGAGGTTGACTTAGCGTAATTATATTTTCAAACTCGTTTCATAAAAGTCACGATTCTGTCATGATTCTTCAGCTAGGATAGAGTGGAAAAAGAAGAGAAAGATAAATGATGCATAAAAAGAATAGACCAGCATCAATTATGCTGGCACACATTAATGACACTCACTCATATTTTGAACCGACATCGCTGCAATTGACTCTCCACATCCAACAGCAGACTTTAACACCGTATGTAAGCGCTGGCGGCTTTGCACGAATTGCAACACGAGTTCAGCAATTGAAAGAAGATGCGGCGCGTATGAAGCGAGCCTTTGTATTTTTACACGCTGGGGATTGTTTCCAAGGCACGCTCTATTTCTCGCTATTTAAAGGTAAAGCCAATGCGGACATGCTCAACGCATTGAATCTTGATGCGATGGCATTAGGCAATCACGAACTGGATATGGGTAATGAACCCGTTGCCCATTTTGTTAAACGTATTCAATTTCCATTGCTAGCTGGCAATTGGGATCTTTCCAATGAAAGATCGAATAAACCTTTTCCAATAGCCGGTAGCCCGCAAGTGATAAGTTATCAACCTCAAGGTAAATACGCTCGCTGGATAGAAAAACAGGCTGGTGATGAAACGATTGCAATTTTCGGCTTGTCACTCGATAAAATGGCTGATATTGCCAACCCAGATCTCGATACTCCATTTATTAACGCTATCCAAACGGCAAAAAATACGGTTGCTGAAATACGCGCTAAAGGGATCAACAAAGTTGTTCTACTTAGCCATTTAGGTTATGAAGCGGACATTGAGCTCGCACAGCAAGTGGAAGGCATTAGTGTTGTCGTCGGCGGGCATAGCCACCGATTACAAGGTGATTTTAGTGCACTAGGGCTGATGAAAGATGACGAATATGGTTTAAGAATTAACGACACTTATGTCGTCCAATCCGGTTATCATTCTTTGAGCTTAGGTCATTGTTATATCGACTTTTCAGCCGATGGCAAAGTGGACAAATTTCAAGGTCGTAATGAACTGTTACTTGGCCGTCGACTGTTTCTTGATGCCAGCATGAGCGAAGCGGGCACCGATAACACCCATTTAGCGGCGTGCGAATTTTTAAGCCAACACCCTAATGTGGTGGTGTGTAAGAAAGATCCGCAGGTCCAAGGAATATTGATCGATAAATACATGCCGCGAGTACGTCAGCTGCAACAAAATATTATCGCACATGCTGATCGTTTCTTAAGACACGTCAGAATTCCTGATGAAACTGGGCCGAGTGAGTTGGCTCCTTTGGTGGCTCAATCATTCGTCTATGCCATGCGGCAAAGAGGGCACCCCGTGCAGTTTGCAATACATAACGCTGGTGGAGTCAGAAACTCGCTCAACGCCGGACAAGTTTCGGTGGCAGACATTGCCGGAAATTTATTGCCTTTTGCCGTTCCTATTGGTGTCTACCGAGTGCAGGGAGAAACCTTAATTGAGATGCTTGAAGGGGCAATTAATAATGCGCTGGGCAATGGGGTCGACGGCACAGGTTCTGGCAGTTATCCTTACACCCACAATCTCTCGTTTACTTATGCCGCCGATCGGCCTGTAGGACAACGCATCACAAATGTGTTGTTATTTGATGAGCAAAAAGGTTGGCAACCTATTGATCTTAATAGTTATTATTGTGGAACCTCTTCGGCCTATACCATGAAAGGCAAAGAGGGATATGATGCGATACTGAAAATGAAGGGAGAAGGTTTTGTTTCGAATGTGTCAATGGCCGATGCGTTTATTGAACTGCTGACGGAAAAACCTGAAATACTTAACCACGCAGGAACTCAACCCCAACATCATTATCAGTAACTCGGTTTGACATAAATTTACTGGCATAGACTTTGCTTTTTAACTTTCAGTCTTAACGCATCTTCAACCCGATGAAGGTGCATGAAGATGTGAAAGGGGAAAGTATAATGTGGATTAGAGATTGGTTAGATGCTGCTGTCGTCGTTGCTTGGGTCAGTGCATGGTCTGTATTGGTGTATTTATTACCACTGGCAGGCGTATAAAAATCTAAGCTAAAAAGGAGCATAAATGGCTGTCTCTTGATCACAAGTCTGGTGAATCAAGAGACTTAGCCAGTTCATACCCTTCAAGGATGGTTTGTAACCTAAACCATCCTTGCCATAATGTCTTTATAGAAGCACGACCCGTTCGCTTTGTATTCTTCCAACCCCCTAATCGAGCAATACCTCTGTAAGCCCATGATATGTCCGGAGCTTCCTTCGGTAGCCCTTTTCTTTCTAGCTTTAGCCACATTAGCTTCCATGCTTTGCCTTTTAATATCGGCTCACAACTGCTCTTAGATAACTCATCTGATTCATTCATAAATCTCAACTGGAGCAACCGAGTCGCGATAAAAGCCAGAATAACGCTGAGCCTTTCTAAGTTATCTTTGCTTTGCATTCTCAATTGCTCGACTTG
>NZ_CAWPDB010000139.1:0-26976 GCF_963886625.1 Vibrio sp. V23_P3S9T160 | reverse complement strand
ATAAAATAGTAGATACTTTTTTTTATTGAGAGAAAATCCCAATAAAAAAACGTTTATGACCTTTTATCCTTGAAGGCAACCTAAGATAAGTAGAAAGTGTTGATGCTAAAAATGGTTGCTCCCACGTTGGGTGACTTTGTATTGACCATAAAAAAAACACCGCTCTTGCGAAACGGTGTTTTTGGGATTTGCTTTATAGCAACGACTTAGACATCGAGGTTGGCAACTTTTAAGGCGTTCTCTTCGATGAATGCGCGACGCGGCTCAACTTGATCACCCATCAAGGTGGTAAACAGTTCATCAGCACCAACAGCATCTTCAATCGTGACTTGCAGCATACGGCGAGATTCAGGATCCATCGTCGTTTCCCACAGCTGATCTGGGTTCATTTCACCTAGACCTTTGTAGCGTTGTAGGCTTAGGCCACGACGAGACTCTTTAATTAACCAGTTCAACGCATCAACAAAGTTATCGACAGGTTGAATACGCTCGCCACGTTGAATGTAAGCCCCTTCTTCAACTAAGCCATAAAGTGCTTCAGAAAGGTCCGCCAGCTTGCTGTACTCTTTCGAATTGAGCAAATCAGCACTTAATAGATGTTGGTGCGTTACACCATGAGTGCGCACTACAATCTTAGGCTGATAAATACCAAGCTCTGCATTGTGCTCAGTTTCAATGCTGTATTGGCTTGCGCCAACTTCTTTCGCATTTAACTGCTCTACCAGCTGTTTGCCCCACGCTTCTACTACTGCAGAATCAGCGCATTGATCAACAATGATACGCGGCATATAGATGAATTCATGGATCAAGGCGTAAGGGTAGCGGCGACTCATACGCTCCACCAGCTTAATGGCGATATTGTATTGCTTAACCAAGGTTTCTAACGCTTCACCTGCTAATGCTGGCGCTTGAGGGTTAACATGCAATGAGGCACCATCCAATGCCAAAGCAACTTGGTATTGGTTCATCGCATCTTCATCTTTGATGTACTGCTCTTGCTTGCCTTTTTTCACTTTATACAAAGGCGGTTGAGCAATGTAGATGTAGCCACGCTCAATCAGCTCAGGCATTTGACGATAGAAGAAGGTCAACAGTAGCGTACGGATGTGCGAACCGTCGACGTCCGCATCGGTCATGATGATGATGTTGTGATAACGCAGTTTGTCTGGGTTATATTCATCACGGCCAATGCCACAGCCTAATGCGGTGATAAGCGTTGCTACTTCTTGCGAAGAAAGCATTTTGTCGAAACGTGCTTTTTCAACGTTAAGAATTTTACCTTTCAGTGGCAAAATCGCTTGGTTTTTACGGTTGCGTCCCTGCTTGGCAGAACCGCCAGCAGAGTCCCCTTCCACTATGTACAGTTCAGATAGTGCAGGATCTTTTTCTTGGCAATCGGCGAGTTTACCCGGCAAACCGGCAAGATCTAACGCACCTTTACGACGTGTCATTTCACGCGCTTTACGCGCCGCTTCACGAGCACGAGCCGCATCAATGATTTTTGAACAGACCATTTTGGCTTCACTTGGGTTTTCAGCCAAAAACTCCGCCAATTTCTCACCCATTGCTGACTCAACCGCAGATTTAACCTCGGATGAAACCAATTTATCTTTAGTTTGGCTAGAGAACTTAGGATCCGGCACTTTCACTGAAACCACCGCGGTTAAGCCTTCACGGGCATCATCACCCGAGGTCGCCGCTTGCGCTTTTTTCGAGAAGCCTTCTTTATCCATGAAGGTGTTTAGGGTACGAGTTAACGCCCCACGGAAACCCGCTAAGTGGGCACCACCATCACGTTGAGGAATATTGTTGGTAAAGCAGTAAATGTTTTCTTGGAAACCATCGTTCCACTGCATCGCCACTTCTACGGTAATCCCATCGTCACGCTCAGAGCTGAAATGGAATACTTTTTCATGGATTGGCGTTTTATTGCGGTTTAAATGGCCAACAAACGCTTTAATACCACCTTCATATCTGAAGTGGTCTTTTTTGTCTTCTTCGCGTTCATCAAACAGTTTGATGGATACACCAGAGTTTAGGAAAGAGAGCTCACGCAGACGCTTAGCTAAAATATCGTAATGGAATTCAATGTTGGTAAAGGTTTCAGCACTTGGCCAAAAACGCAGGGTTGTCCCTGTTTTATCGGTTTCACCCACCACAGCCAACGGCGCTTGTGGCACACCGTGACAATAAGTTTGTGTGTGAATAGCGCCGTTACGATAGATAGTCAGTAGCACTTTTTCAGACAGCGCGTTGACAACGGACACACCGACGCCGTGCAGACCACCCGAAACCTTGTATGAGTTGTCATCAAATTTACCGCCCGCATGCAGAACCGTCATAATAACTTCCGCGGCAGAAACTTGTTCTTCTTCGTGAAGGTCGGTAGGAATACCACGGCCATCATCGCTAACTGAAACTGAATTGTCTTCGTGAATAGTCACTACGATGTCTTTACAGTGACCTGCCAACGCTTCATCAATTGAGTTATCCACCACCTCAAAAACCATGTGGTGCAGACCGGTGCCATCATCCGTGTCGCCGATGTACATTCCTGGACGTTTACGAACCGCGTCCAGACCCTTCAGTACCTTAATACTCGATGAATCGTAATTATTCGACATGAGTTACTCTCTCACTATTTTATCCGTGCTCTATTGTGCCATGTTCCACATGAAACATCTTGCTGTTTGACTCAATCATGTCTGCAACTTGGCCTTGCGTAATAGAACTTACAAAAACTTGTGCCCCCGTCGATTTTAAGCAATCCGCTAAACGCTTACGACGATGGCTATCTAATTCGGAAGCAAAGTCATCAATTAAATAGATGCATTGCTTACCTGTCAGCTCGGTTAAGTGTTGTCCTTGTGCGACGCGCAGTGCACACACCATTAATTTAAGCTGACCGCGTGATAGAACATCTTCAACCGGTGTTCCATTGATCTTTATTTTTAAATCCGCTTTGTTCGGGCCACTGAATGTGTAGCCTAGCGATTGATCGCGTTCGAAGTTTTTCTCGAGGATTTGTTGATAGGGCGTCTCTTTTTCCCAACCACGATAATACTTCATTTGCACATCAAATTCTGGCAAAAAACTGCGACACAACGCCTCGGCAACACACTTCATTTGCGTCACATAATGTGTGCGCCATGCATCGATTTGTTCAGCCAAGCGCGCCATCTCCTGATCCCAATAACTGAGTTCACGATAATGGGTTGCCGTTTTTAACAACGCATTGCGCTGCTTATTGAGGCGCTTAAAACGCCCCCATGCATCATAAAAGGCAGGTTCACTATGAAATACCCCCCAATCAATAAATGCACGTCGTTGTTTTGGTCCATCGGTGAGCAGATCAAACCCTTCCGGATGAATCAATTGCAAAGGTAAAACTTGTGCCAGTTGCGCCAGTTTTTGCCCAGATTGACCGCCTATTTTAACCTCTGTTGAACCGTCACGCTGCTTATTAATGCCAATCGGTAGCTCAAATTGATCCGAGGTCAAAAAACGCCCATGCACAAACAGCTCCTGACACTCATTTTGTATGACGCGTCCGGTTAAGGCGCTTTTGAACGAGCGACCATGTCCCAGCAAGTAAATAGCTTCCAATACACTGGTTTTGCCGCTGCCATTAGGGCCAATAAGAAAGTTAAAGCCTGATGATAATGGGATATCACAGGCTTTAATATTGCGAAATTGTTGGACGATTAAACGAGTCAGCGGCATTGCGCAAACTTAAAGTCGGATCGGCATGACAACATACATCGCGCTGTCGTCATCGCGATTTTCAATCAGCGCACTGGCGTTGGCGTCAGACATCGATACACGAACCTGTTCACAACGTAATGTATTCAGTACATCGAGCACATAGCTGACGTTAAAACCGATTTCGAT
Source organism: Vibrio sp. V23_P3S9T160 (assembly GCF_963886625.1). Classification (NCBI taxonomy): domain Bacteria; kingdom Pseudomonadati; phylum Pseudomonadota; class Gammaproteobacteria; order Vibrionales; family Vibrionaceae; genus Vibrio; species Vibrio sp. V23_P3S9T160. Next base: position 23,085 of record NZ_CAWPDB010000139.1, on the reverse strand, counting down.
GGCGTCGCCTTCAAAGGTGACATCCAACAACTCTTCCGCTTCTTCTTGCTCTGGGTTGTTGGCGGTAATGCGCATTTCATTATCCGCAAGATTAACCCGTACCCCGCGAAACTTTTCATTTGAGAGAATCGCGGCACGAGAAAATGCCTGACGTAACTCATCACAGCCCGTTTCTAAGGTTTTGGTCGTTTGCTGCGGCATAACGCGGCGATAATCAGGGAAGCGGCCATCAACCAGCTTAGAAGTGAAGATGAAATTATTCACTTGGGCGCGCAAATTTGAGCTACCAATTTGCAGCACAACCGGCTGTTCTGGCGCATCAAGTAACTTGACCAGTTCCTGTACCCCTTTACGCGGCACGATGATCTGTTTATTGGCAAAATCCGCGCTGAGTGCCGTTTGCGAAACCGCCATACGGTGTCCATCGGTTGCCACAGAGCGCAAGGTTGAACCGTCGATTTCAAATAGCATACCGTTCAGGTAATAACGCACATCTTGGTTAGCCATCGAAAACTGGGTTTTCTCAATTAAACTGCGCAGTTCTGCCTGAGTGAGCGACACTTCCACTTCACTTTGCCAATCTTCAATATTAGGAAAGTCACTGGCAGGTAAGGTTGCCAGAGAGAAACGGCTACGGCCAGAACGCATCTGAATGCGATCGCCTTCCAATACCACAGTGATCACGGCGCTATCGGGCAAGCCGCGACAAATATCTAAAAATTTACGCGCAGGGACAGTGATGCTTCCTGCTTCGCACTCACCTTCAAGTGTCACACGGCTAATCAGTTCGACTTCAAGATCGGTCGCCGTCATCGACAGCACGTTCTCTTCCACTTTGAGCAACAAATTACCAAGAATTGGCAAAGTCGCACGTCCGCCTAATGTTCCAGATACTTGCTGAAGTGGCTTAATGAAGTGGCTACGTTCAATAGTAAATTTCATAGTTAGCTCTTACGATGTTATCGGGCAACCCCAAATGTGAGGGTTAAAATAGCTGATATAAGAAGGTTGTGCATCAAGAAGACAGGGTACGAATTAAATTCGAATAGTCTTCTTTGATGTCGTGGCTCTCTTCACGTAACTGCTGGATTTTACGGCAAGCGTGCAGCACTGTCGTATGATCTCGGCCACCAAACGCATCACCAATTTCAGGCAAGCTGTGGTTAGTCAGCTCTTTAGCCAGTGCCATCGCCAACTGGCGTGGACGAGCAACCGAACGAGAGCGACGTTTAGAAAGCAAATCCGCCACTTTAATTTTGTAGTATTCCGCCACGGTCTTTTGAATGTTATCAATGGTGACCAATTTTTCTTGCAAAGCTAATAAGTCACGCAGCGCTTCACGCACAAAATCGATGGTGATCGGACGGCCAGTAAAGTTAGCGTTGGCGATAACACGGTTTAGTGCACCTTCCAATTCACGCACGTTGGAACGTAAGCGTTTGGCAATAAAAAAGGCAACTTCATCGGCAAGATGAATTTGGTGATCTTCTGCCTTCTTCATTAAAATCGCGACACGCGTTTCAAGCTCTGGTGGCTCAATCGCAACCGTCAAACCCCAACCAAAACGAGATTTCAGGCGATCTTCCACCCCATTGATCTCTTTCGGATAGCGGTCGGAAGTCAAAATGATTTGTTGGTTACCTTCAAGCAATGCGTTAAAGGTATGAAAGAACTCTTCTTGCGAACGCTCTTTATTAGCAAAGAATTGAATATCATCGATCAAGAGTGCATCAACACTGCGGTAATAGCGTTTGAACTCTTCAATCGCATTATTTTGCAGCGCTTTCACCATATCTTGCACGAAACGCTCTGAGTGCATGTAAATCACTTTCGCATTCGGGTTGTTATCAACAATCGCATTACCAACGGCGTGCAATAAGTGTGTTTTACCTAGCCCTGTACCACCGTATAAGAAGAGTGGGTTATAGGCCGCGCCGGGATTATCGGAAACTTGACGCGCTGCAGCCAAACCAAGTTGGTTCGATTTACCTTCAACGAAGTTATTGAACTTATGTTTAGGGTTAACGTTTGATCTGTGATTGATGTCTGCCACAACCGTGTCGTTTTCCCACGTACGATGTACTGGTTTACGCGCTTGTAACTGTGCAGGAGCTGAAGATTCAGCCGCGACATCCGCTTGAGTACGAACGGGAGCAGCTTTAGGCGCGCTGACCCGGCGACTACCCACTTCAAAACGCAGGTTCGGGGTATCGTGGCCACAATGCTCTTGCAGTAGTCGGTTGATGCTGTTGATGTATTTATCGCGCACCCAATCAAGCACAAATCGGTTTGGGGCGAATAAAGTGAGAGTATTGTCATTGAGCTCCGCTTGTAACGGACGTACCCACATGCTGAATTCCGCTGCTGGTAACTCTTCTTGAAGCTGTTGCAAACATTGCAACCAAAGCGAAGATGACACGGTTGCCCTCACCCTAAGTAAATGATCGAAAAGACTGGCGATTTTACCTGTTGATAACCAAGATCGCCAGCGATTGATCCGTGATCCAGTGAATAAGATCGAAGTTATTCACACAATTTGCGCTTGATTTTTGTCGATCTTCACAATTAGCACCACTTTACCCACACGATGATCCACATATACAAGGATCCTCTATACTTATCCCCAATTGTGTCACTATGTTCGGTTATGGTTAATAACTACTGGTTATTTATTCTATTGAGTGCTTTACCAGTAACATTCCTCTCTATAAATATAAGGAGTTTCAAGATGAAAAACTGGGTTAAAGTCGCCATTACTGCAATTGCACTATCCGCTGCAAGCGTACACGCGGCAACGGAAATAAAAGTCGGCATGTCAGGGCGCTATTTTCCATTCACTTTTGTCAAACAAGACAAGCTGCAAGGCTTTGAAGTGGATGTTTGGGATGAGATAGGTAAACGCAATGATTACGATGTAAAATATGTTACGGCTAATTTCTCCGGTCTCTTTGGCCTGCTTGAAACTGGCCGAATTGATACCATTTCAAACCAAATCACCGTCACAGAAGCACGTAAAGCGAAATACTTATTTGCTGACCCGTATGTCATCGACGGTGCACAAATTACCGTTCGCAAAGGTAATGACAGCATTAAAGGGATTGACGATCTTGCTGGCAAAACGGTCGCGGTCAATTTAGGCTCAAACTTCGAGCAGCTACTGCGCAGCTTTGACAAAGACAATAAAATCATCATCAAAACTTACGATACTGGCATTGAACATGACGTTGCTCTTGGCCGTGCCGATGCGTTTGTGATGGATCGCCTTTCGGCTCTGGAATTGATTAAAACAACGGGCTTACCGTTGCAATTGGCTGGTCACCCTTTTGAAACCATTGAAAACGCTTGGCCGTTTGTTAACAACGAGCAAGGCCAAAAACTGCAAGCTGAAGTGAATCAAGCGTTAGCCTCGATGCGCGCTGATGGCACACTAAGTGCGATTTCTGAAAAATGGTTTGCTGCCGATATCACCAATAAGTAAATTCCCCTATTATCAAAAGATAGGATTGAGGTGGAACCACATATTCCACCTTTTTTGTTTTAAAAAGGTAAGCCGATGGGATTTGATTTTCACTATATGCTTGAGCTGATGCCAATACTGCTCAGGTATTTAGGCACCACCATGGAGATGGCGACTTGGGGCTTAGTGTTTGCTTTGATCCTGTCGGTCATTTTAGCCAATATTCGTGTGTTCAAAGTGCCCATTTTGGATCCGCTAAGCCAGCTGTATATCAGCTTTTTCCGCGGTACTCCCCTGCTGGTACAACTATTTCTACTCTACTATGGTCTGCCACAAGTGTTACCGTGGATGGTCGGTTTAAATGCATTTAGCGCCGCGGTGATCGGGCTAACTCTTCACTTCGCCGCTTATATGGCAGAAAGTATTCGCGCCGCCATTTTGGGTATTGATCGCAGCCAAATGGAAGCGAGTTTGTCTGTGGGTATGACCACAAGCCAAGCAATGCGCCGCATTATTTTGCCGCAAGCTACTCGTATCGCGTTGCCATCATTAATGAATTACTTCATTGATATGATCAAATCGACCTCATTAGCTTTTACATTAGGAGTCGCTGAGATCATGGCCAGAGCGCAGATGGAAGCTTCGTCAAGCTTTCGCTTCTTTGAAGCTTTCCTCGCCGTTGCATTAATTTACTGGGCCGTAGTGGTGGTACTGACTCGGGTACAAATTTGGGCTGAAGAGAGACTCAATAAGGCGTATGTACGATGATTAAACTCGATAATATTCATAAGCGCTTTGGCGAGACTGAAGTGCTCAAAGGCATCAGCTTAGCAATAGAAAAAGGTGAAATCATCGTCATTATTGGCTCAAGCGGTACCGGTAAATCGACCTTACTGCGCTGCGTCAACTTCCTAGAACGCGCAGACCAAGGCTCCATTACTATTGATGATGTCACCGTCGACACCCAGCAACAGACCAAAGCAGATGTATTAGCACTGCGCAGAAAAACAGGCTTTGTTTTTCAAAACTACGCGCTGTTTGCTCATATGACGGCGAGGCAAAATGTCGCCGAAGGGCTCATTACGGTGCACGGTTGGAAAAAAGATCTCGCCCTGACCCGTGCACAGCAGATTTTGGATGACATCGGTCTTGGGGATAAAGGAGAGAGTTATCCCGCAGCGCTTTCTGGTGGCCAGCAGCAGCGCGTTGGGATCGGTCGTGCGATGGCGCTACAACCAGAATTACTGCTATTTGATGAACCTACATCAGCACTTGATCCTGAATGGGTTGGCGAAGTGCTTGCTTTAATGAAGAAATTAGCCACTCATCACCAAACAATGCTGGTGATTACCCATGAGATGCAGTTTGCAAAGGAGGTAGCCGATCGCGTGATCTTCATGGCTGATGGGCAAATTGTAGAGCAAGGCTCTCCACAGGATATCTTTGGTAATCCACAGGATCCTAAGCTCAAGAAATTTTTAAATCAGGTGGGGATCGACGAAGGATCCTTGTGATTTAAAGGAGACTGCGTATAATCCCCCGACCGGAATTTTAGTGAACCCAATCGTTGACACTTATTGTGACAGTGATTACAATTCCGCCTCTTTGTTGAGAGGCGTCGGATTCCTTTCTTTCTATAAAGAAGCGAAAATATGCCCACGCCGGGTTTATTTGAACCTAAAAACTACTGATCAGTAAGGTAATTACACATGTCTAAACGCACTTTTCAACCTACCGTTCTAAAGCGCAAGCGTACTCACGGTTTCCGTGCACGCATGGCAACTAAGAATGGCCGTAAGGTTATTAATGCACGTCGTGCTAAAGGCCGCGCGCGCCTGTCAAAATAATTCGCGATTATTTTGAATACGTACGCGTTCAATCGGGAGTTACGTTTGTTAACTCCCGAACATTATAAAAAAGTCTTCCAGCAAGCGCACAGCGCAGGCTCCCCCCATTTCACTATCATTGCTCGCGAAAACGCTCTTACCCACCCAAGGTTAGGGTTGGCCGTCCCCAAAAAACAGATCAAAACAGCTGTTGGCCGTAATCGCTTCAAACGCCTCGCTCGCGAAAGCTTCCGTAATAAACAGCATCAACTTCCTAACAAAGATTTTGTTGTGATTGCGAAAAAGAGCGCGCAAGATTTAAGCAATGAAGAAATGTTCAAACTATTTGAAAAATTATGGCATCGCCTGTCTCGCCCTTCGCGTGGTTAGCAATCGGATTCGTCCGTCTTTACCAAGGAATCATCAGTCCTCTGCTTGGACCACGCTGTCGTTTTACTCCAACCTGTTCAAACTATGCGATAGAAGCGTTGAAAGCTCACGGTTTTGTAAAAGGGTGTTGGTTATCAGGCAAACGTCTATTAAAATGCCACCCTTTGAACGAAGGGGGTTTTGACCCCGTTCCGCCACCAGTCCAAAAACAAGACAGAGATAATTAACGATGGATTCTCAACGTAATATCCTGTTAATCGCCTTGGCACTCGTTTCTTTTTTACTTTTCCAGCAATGGCAAGTAGCAAAGAACCCAGCACCTCAAGCGGTTGAGCAGGCACAAAATAGCAGCACTTTAACTGCACCATCTATGGCTGATGAGTTAGACCCAGCACCAGCAGTAACCAATGCGTCTGCAAAAACCATCACCGTCAAGACTGATGTACTGACTCTGTCAATTGACACGGTAGGTGGTGATGTAGTGAAGGCCGAGCTGAATAAGTACGATGCTGAACTCAATTCAGAAGACCCATTTGTGCTACTTAAAGACATTCCTGGTCACCAGTTTATCGCGCAAAGTGGTTTAGTCGGACCGCAAGGGATCGATTTAAGCAGCAACAATCGTCCAAACTATACTGTTAGCGCCGACACCTTTGCTCTAGCGGATGGTCAAGACGAACTGCGCATTCCCATGACTTATCAAGCCAATGGCCTTGAATACACCAAAACCTTCATCCTTAAACGTGGCAGCTACGCCTTGGATGTTGAATTTGATGTAGTCAACCAATCTGGTAATAACGCGACACTGGGTATGTATGCACACCTACGCCAAAATTTATTGGACGCTGGTGGCAGCTTGGCTATGCCAACTTACCGTGGCGGTGCTTACTCAACACAAGATACACGTTATAAGAAATACAGTTTCGATGATATGCAAGATCGTAACTTGTCACTGCCTTTGGTTAACGGTGAAGGTTGGGCGGCGATGATCCAACACTACTTTGCCAGCGCGTGGATCCCACGTGATGCAGCAGGGTCAAACTTATACACTCGCGTAATTGGCAACTTAGGTGATATTGGTGTTCGCATGCCAAATAAAACCATCGCCAACGGTGAAAAAGCAACATTCTTAGCCACACTTTGGGTGGGTCCAAAACTGCAAGATGAGATGGCTGCTGTTGCGCCAAATCTTGATCTAGTTGTCGACTACGGCTGGTTATGGTTTATTGCAAAACCACTACACATGTTGCTTTCATTCATTCAAAGCTTCGTTAGCAACTGGGGTGTAGCGATCATCTGCTTAACCTTCATTGTTCGTGGTGCAATGTACCCACTGACCAAAGCACAATACACCTCTATGGCAAAAATGCGCATGCTGCAACCGAAGCTGCAAGCAATGCGTGAGCGCATCGGCGATGACCGCCAACGCATGAGCCAAGAAATGATGGAGCTGTATAAGAAAGAGAAAGTAAACCCACTCGGTGGTTGTTTACCTATCTTCCTGCAAATGCCTATCTTCATTGCGCTTTACTGGTCATTAATGGAATCGGTTGAACTGCGTCATTCACCTTTCTTTGGTTGGATTCATGACCTTTCAGCACAAGACCCATACTACATCTTGCCACTGCTGATGGGTGTGAGTATGTTTATGATCCAGAAAATGAGCCCGACGACAGTCACTGACCCGATGCAACAGAAGATCATGACCTTTATGCCGGTTATGTTTACATTCTTCTTCTTGTTCTTCCCATCAGGTTTAGTGATTTACTGGTTGGTATCGAACATCGTTACCTTGATCCAGCAAACCTTGATTTACAAAGCGCTGGAGAAAAAAGGCTTACACTCTAAGTAGCCACTTCAGCAAGAAGTCACACTGACAAGTGAAACAAAGGCGACCTTTTGGTCGCCTTTTTGTTTTTGGCTGATTACAATTGCGCTCATACACCCCTATGTTAGGTACCCTTATGTCTACAGACACCATTGTTGCTCAAGCAACCGCTCCAGGCCGAGGTGGCGTGGGGATTATTCGCGTCTCAGGCCCGAAAGCCGCTCAAGTCGCGCTTGAAGTAACCGGGAAAACGCTAAAACCTCGTTATGCGGAATACTTGCCTTTTAAGCATCAAGATGGCACCGAACTTGACCAAGGCATCGCGATCTATTTTCCTAACCCTCACTCCTTTACCGGCGAAGATGTGCTCGAACTACAAGGACACGGCGGTCCGGTCGTCATGGATATGCTGATCAAACGCATTTTGGCTATCAGTGGCTTGCGCGCAGCGCGCCCGGGTGAATTTTCTGAGCGTGCGTTTTTAAACGACAAAATGGATTTAACCCAAGCGGAAGCGATTGCCGATTTGATTGACGCCAGCTCTGAAGAAGCGGCCAAATCCGCCCTGCATTCATTGCAAGGTCAATTTTCCAAACGCATTCACACCTTGGTCGATTCCCTAATCCACCTGCGAATTTACGTTGAAGCAGCGATTGATTTTCCTGAAGAGGAGATCGATTTTCTTGCCGATGGTAAAGTTGCCGCAGATCTGCAAAATATCATCGACAAATTAGACGCTGTGCGCAAAGAGGCCAATCAAGGGGCCATTTTACGCGAAGGGATGAAAGTGGTGATAGCAGGGCGTCCTAACGCGGGCAAATCGAGTCTATTGAATGCGCTTTCAGGCAAAGATTCAGCAATCGTCACCGACATCGCAGGAACCACGCGTGACGTACTGAGAGAGCACATCCACATCGATGGCATGCCACTGCATATCATCGATACCGCTGGCCTACGTGATGCCAATGACGAAGTCGAAAGAATAGGCATTGAGCGTGCTTGGGATGAAATAGCAAAAGCAGATCGTGTACTCTTTATGGTTGACGGCACCACCACCGCTGCCACCGATCCGAAAGAAATCTGGCCAGATTTTGTCGATCGATTGCCTGAAAACATCGGCATGACGGTGATCCGCAACAAAGTCGATCAAACCAAAGAATCGCTCGGTATCTGTCATGTGAATTCTCCAACCTTAATCCGCCTGTCGGCAAAAACTGGAGAGGGAGTTGATGCTCTGCGCACTCATCTCAAAGAGTGCATGGGCTTTGCTGGGGGCAATGAAGGCGGTTTTATGGCCAGACGACGCCATTTGGACGCGCTAGAGCGCGCCGCACAGCACCTCATTATTGGTCAGCAGCAGCTCGAAGGCTACATGGCCGGTGAAATCTTAGCGGAAGAACTGCGTTTATCGCAGCAACATCTAAACGAGATAACGGGCGAATTTAGCTCCGATGACTTGTTAGGGCGCATCTTTTCGTCGTTCTGTATTGGCAAATGATCGCAGTGAGAAGCTTGATCACTCTTAATTATAGGAATATCTCATGATCCATATCATCACTGGCAGCACCTTAGGAGGCGCTGAATATGTCGCCGATCATCTCAACGATCTACTGCAAGAGCAAGGTTATACTACGACTATCCACAACCAACCCAACTTAAGTGAACTCCCCGCACAAGGGACTTGGCTCATTGTCACCTCCACGCATGGAGCGGGTGACTACCCAGACAATATCCAACCTTTTATCGCTTCTTTGCAATCAACACCACCGAACACGAGCGAGTTAAAATATGCCGTGGTAGCACTTGGCGATTCAAGCTATGACACGTTTTGCGCAGCAGGTAAGCATGCATATCAACTGCTTGAGGATATAGGTGCAACGCCAATTAGCGACTGTTTCACCATAGATATATTAGAATATTCCGTTCCTGAAGATGCCGCTGAAGTATGGCTCAAACAGCACATCGAACAATTCTAGCGAATGGCATAAAGTCACCAAGCGGCCTGTGAGCCGCTTTTTTGTACTCTTAAGCTCTGTGTATAACTGTCTCAATACTCGCCATAGAAAAGTTAAGTCCATTTTAAATATTTTAATGTGTATAACTATGCTGTTATTCGGTGATTAACCTATAGTTATCCAATTAATAACTTATGCATTTTACGACCCTGTGTGTAACTAGCCTTTTTGATCCCAGCTAATACACGATTAGATCATGTCAGGATCACAGCTTGTGATCCTCTTAAAAACCATGATCTTGTTGATCATTTATCGGTTATCCACAGATATGCTCGATCCTAATAATAGATCTAATAAAAGATCTCTATATAGATCTTATATATTATTAACTTACCAAGCTCAGATTAAAAAAGCAGAAAAGCGATTTTCTAGCCAGTGGAAAGCAGGTAGAATACGCCTCTTTTGTCAGTCCATGCTTCATTGAATACCTGAGGTCGGTTCATGCTTTATCACGAAAAATTTGACGTCATTGTGGTCGGTGGTGGCCATGCTGGAACGGAAGCCGCTCTCGCTGCAGCTCGTACTGGTCAAAGTACGCTATTGCTTACTCATAACATTGAGACTCTAGGACAGATGTCGTGCAATCCTGCGATTGGCGGAATTGGTAAAGGACATCTGGTTAAAGAAGTCGATGCCATGGGCGGTCTAATGGCACAAGCGATTGATCATGCAGGTATTCAATTTAGAACACTCAATGCCTCAAAAGGGCCAGCGGTTCGAGCGACTCGAGCCCAAGCAGATCGTGCGCTTTACAAATCGTATGTGCGTGATGTGCTTGAAAACACGCCAAACTTAACTTTGTTCCAACAAGCGGTCGATGATCTTATCGTTGAAAATGATCGTGTAATGGGCGTTGTGACTCAAATGGGCCTCAAATTCCACGCCAAAGCGGTGGTATTGACGGTAGGCACCTTCCTTGGTGGAAAGATCCACATTGGTCTTGAAAACTTCTCAGGAGGCCGCGCAGGAGATCCTCCATCGATCGCATTAGCGCAACGTTTACGTGAACTGCCGTTTCGAGTCGATCGTTTAAAAACGGGTACGCCACCAAGGATCGATGCGCGCAGCGTGGACTTCTCAGTGTTAGAAACACAACACGGTGATAACCCAACGCCTGTTTTTTCCTTCATGGGACAACGTGAACAGCATCCACGTCAAATACCATGCTACATCACGCATACCAACGATAAAACGCATGATGTGATCCGTGCCAATCTTGATCGTAGTCCGATGTACGCAGGTGTCATCGAAGGTATCGGCCCACGCTACTGCCCATCGATCGAAGACAAAGTCATGCGTTTTGCCGACAAAAATAGCCATCAAATTTTTATCGAGCCTGAAGGTTTGACCACGACAGAACTCTACCCTAACGGTATTTCCACCAGCTTACCGTTTGATGTACAAGTGCAGATCGTTCGCTCAATGAAAGGGTTTGAAAACGCACATATTGTTCGTCCGGGTTACGCCATCGAGTACGATTTTTTCAATCCACAAGATTTAAAACAAACCTATGAAACCAAATTCATCAGTGGTTTGTTCTTTGCTGGTCAAATCAACGGCACCACCGGATACGAAGAAGCGGCAGCGCAAGGGTTAATGGCTGGTTTGAATGCAAGCTTATTTAGCCAAGAAAAAGAAGGCTGGAGTCCACGCCGTGATCAAGCTTACATGGGCGTGTTGATCGATGATCTTTCCACTATGGGTACCAAAGAACCTTATCGTATGTTTACCTCTCGCGCTGAATATCGCTTACTGCTACGCGAAGATAATGCCGATTTGCGTTTAACCGAAAAAGCCAGAGAGTTAGGTTTAGTCGATGATGCGCGCTGGGCGCGTTTTAATCAAAAAATGGAAAACATGGAAATCGAGCGTCAACGTTTGAAACAAACGTGGATGAACCCGAACTCCGTTGGTGTTGATGCACTGAATGCGTTGCTCAAAACACCCATGTCTCGTGAAGCAAGTGGTGAAGATCTACTACGTCGACCTGAAATCACCTATCAACAGCTCACGTCGCTTGAGTCATTTGCACCAGCATTGAACGATAGTGAAGCGGCTGAGCAAGTTGAAATTCAAATCAAATACGATGGTTATATTCAGCGTCAGCAAGATGAGATCGACAAATCATTGCGCCATGAGCACACTAAATTGCCGCTGGATCTTGACTATAAACAGGTCAAAGGCTTGTCCAACGAAGTGATCCTTAAGCTTAACAATGCCAAACCTGAAACGGTTGGTATTGCCTCTCGTATTTCTGGTATTACACCAGCTGCTATTTCTATCTTATTGGTTTATTTGAAAAAGCAAGGTGTACTGAAGAAAGGGGAAGACGCCGCATGAGCGAGTTAAGAACGCGTCTCGATGATTTAATTGGTCAAACCGATCTCGAGGTCAATGAGCAGCAACGTAGCCAATTAGTCGGTTACGTGGAACTGCTGAATAAATGGAACAAAGCCTACAATCTCACCTCAGTGCGCGATCCTATGGATATGTTGGTGAAACATATTTTAGATAGTATAGTGGTAAGTCCTCACTTACAGGGTGAGCGTTTTATCGACGTTGGTACTGGGCCCGGTTTACCTGGTATACCTCTCGCTATCATGAATCCTGATAAAACCTTTTACTTACTCGATAGTTTAGGTAAGCGCATTCGTTTTATTAAACAAGTTCTGCATGAGCTTGATATTAAAAATGTGACCGCGATTCAAAGTCGAGTCGAAGAGTTTCAGCCTGAAGTAAAATTTGATGGCGTACTGAGCCGTGCGTTTGCTTCAATGCTCGATATGGTGGAATGGTGTCACCATTTACCAAAAGAAACATCGGGCCGATTTTTAGCCCTGAAAGGACAACGGCCAGATGAGGAAATAGCCACACTACCTGAGTGGTGTTCTGTGACTGATGTCAAAGCTTTGAAAGTTCCTGAGTTGGAAGGTGACCGTCATCTTGTAATCTTATCTCGCAAGGGATAACAGCGAGGCATACCGTGGGCAAAATCGTAGCAATCGCCAACCAGAAAGGTGGCGTAGGAAAAACAACAACGTGCATTAACTTAGCGGCCTCTATGGCGGCGACTAAGCGTAAAGTTTTAGTGATCGATCTCGACCCACAAGGCAATGCAACGATGGCCAGTGGTGTTGATAAGTATCAAGTAGATGCAACCGCGTACGAATTGTTGGTCGAAGACACCCCTTTTGATGAAGTCGTGTGTCGCAAAACAACGGGACACTACGATTTGATTGCGGCAAACGGAGACGTGACAGCCGCTGAAATCAAATTAATGGAAGTCTTTGCTCGCGAAGTGCGTTTGAAAAATGCCCTCGCGCCAGTTCGTGATAACTATGATTTCATCTTTATTGATTGTCCTCCTTCTTTAAATCTTCTTACAATCAACGCCATGGCCGCAGCGGATTCTGTGTTAGTGCCAATGCAATGTGAGTATTTTGCATTAGAAGGTTTAACGGCGTTAATGGATACCATCAGCAAGTTAGCCGCGGTAGTCAACGAAAACCTGAAAATCGAAGGGTTACTTCGAACGATGTACGATCCGCGTAATCGCCTAGCCAATGAAGTATCCGATCAACTGAAAAAGCACTTTGGAAACAAAGTCTATCGCACCGTTATTCCTCGTAATGTCCGTCTTGCTGAAGCGCCAAGTTATGGCAAACCAGCAATGTACTACGACAAGTATTCAGCTGGGGCAAAAGCGTATCTCGCCTTAGCTGGCGAAATGCTTCGTCGAGAAGAAATACCCGCATAATCTCAACTAAAGGAATTCGTCTACATGACTAAACGTGGTTTAGGAAAAGGATTGGATGCATTGCTCGCAACCAGTTCTCTTGCTCGTGAAAAGGAGCAAGCCGCCTCACATAGCCAAGCACTCTCTTCTGATGGCGAATTAATGGATATCGCGGTATCAAATTTGAAACCTGGCATGTATCAACCACGTAAAGATATGTCGGCAGAAGCGTTGGAAGAGCTATCTGCGTCTATCCAATCGCAAGGTATTATCCAGCCGATCGTAGTAAGACGTTTAGAGCTTGGCGGCTATGAAATTATTGCAGGTGAACGCCGTTGGCGCGCTGCAAAACAAGCAGGTTTAAAGCAAGTGCCCTGTTTGATCAAAAATGTCCAAGATCGCGCTGCGATTGCGATGGCACTGATAGAAAATATTCAACGCGAAGATTTGAATGCGATTGAAGAAGCACAAGCTTTAGAGCGGTTGCAAGACGAATTTAAGCTCACTCACCAACAGGTGGCTGATGTGATTGGTAAATCACGCACTACCGTGAGTAACTTATTACGCTTAAATCAATTGGCGGATGGCGTGAAGCGTTTAGTGGAAACCAAGCAACTTGAAATGGGCCATGCACGAGCATTATTGATGCTCGAAGGCGATCAACAAATTGAAATTGCACAACGTGTGGCCGCAAAACAGCTGACCGTGAGACAAACTGAGCAATTAGTGAAAAAGTGTCTAACACAGCCTTCTGAGGACGGATCGGCATCGGAAGACTTAGATGCACAACAAATGTCACAAAGATTGAGTGAAATGTTAGGGGCTAAAGTGTCGATCATTCGTTCAAAAGGTGGCAAAGCCAAAATGACGATTAGTCTTGATGAGCCTCACAAATTAGAGCAACTAATTGCCAAGCTAGAAAGCTAAATGAGATAATTGATTTAAGTCAATTATGCAAAAAACGTTTTTTTATTTGAAAGTTGTCGGTTTGTAAACAAAATTGTAACTTTTTGCTGTCTTTCAATTGCAATCAGTTCGACTCACCGTATAATTTTCGCCAATTTCCCAGCCCTATGTTGTAGATGAGCTGAGGATATTACTAGAGGTACGAATACATGGTAGCTGCGTTGGCTAGACCAGGACGAGAGCTTGCTAAGCGATTGTTAATGATCCAGTCTGGCGCGGTTATTTTTGTGGCGGCAGGGATGGCGGTAGCTGTAAATGCTGAATGGGGCTTTTCTGCGCTGATTGGGGGTGGCATCTTTGTCATTGCCAATGCGGTTTTTGCGCTGTGTGCTTTTATGTTTAGTGGAGCTCGTGCTGCGAAGCAAGTCGCGGCCTCTTTCTACACTGGCGAAGTACTCAAGATCCTCATCACAGTTGCACTGTTCTGTGTTGCCTACATGTATATGCAGGTGGAACTCGTTCCCCTCAAACTAACCTATTTGCTGGCTCTAGGTATTAATATCTGTGCGCCAGTGCTATTCATTAACAACAAAAAATAGGATGAGTTATGGCTGCGCCAGGTGAAGCGCTAACATCGTCCGGATACATTGAACACCACTTGACGAACCTCTCTCTTGCGAAGATTTCTGAGCATTACGATTTGGGGCTGTCAATTAGTGAGACGAGTTTCTGGAACGTACATATCGATAGCCTGTTTTTTTCCTTGTTTACTGGCTTAATATTCCTATGGATATTTCGCTCTGTAGCAAAGAAAGCAACAGCGGGTGTACCCGGTAAGCTGCAGTGTTTTGTTGAAATATTGGTAGAATTTGTCGATCAAAACGTCAAAGACACCTTTCATGGACGCAATCCACTTATAGCACCGCTGGCACTGACTATCTTTTGTTGGGTATTGTTAATGAACATCATGGACTTAGTGCCCATCGATTTCTTACCGTATCCAGCACAACATTGGCTTGGTATCCCTTATCTAAAAGTGGTTCCGTCAGCTGATGTGAATATCACCATGGCTATGGCTCTAGGCGTATTTGCTCTGATGATTTACTACAGCATCAAAGTGAAAGGCCTAGGTGGTTTTGCGAAAGAATTAGCTCTACATCCATTCAATCACTGGACCATGATTCCGTTTAACCTACTTATTGAAGTGGTATCGTTACTTGCGAAACCTCTCTCACTCGGTATGCGTCTATTCGGTAACATGTTCGCAGGTGAGGTGGTATTTATTCTTATCGCAGCGATGCTACCATGGTGGCTACAATGGATGGGTTCACTACCGTGGGCGATTTTCCATATTCTGGTAATTCTGATTCAATCTTTCGTGTTCATGATGCTGACTATTGTTTATCTATCAATGGCACACGAAGATAGTGATCATTAATTTTTTAAAGCTTTTTATTTGGGCACATAAGCCAACAACTATAAATTGGAGATAGTAATGGAAACTTTACTGAGCTTTTCTGCAATCGCCGTAGGTATTATCGTCGGTCTTGCTTCTCTTGGTACAGCGATTGGTTTCGCACTTCTAGGCGGTAAATTCCTTGAAGGTGCTGCTCGTCAACCAGAAATGGCTCCTATGCTACAAGTTAAGATGTTTATCATCGCGGGTCTACTTGATGCGGTTCCTATGATCGGTATCGTAATTGCGCTTCTATTCACTTTCGCGAACCCATTTGTTGGTCAACTAGGTTAATCAACCGATCACACAAATTGATGATTTGTCGTTGATTAATACTTTTCGTTGGTGAACAAATAGAGGGGTAGCTGTTGTGAATATGAACGCAACTCTGCTAGGTCAAGCAATCGCGTTTGCACTGTTTGTGTGGTTCTGCATGAAATATGTATGGCCGCCAATCATGAATGCGATCGAAGAGCGTCAGAAGAAAATTGCTGACGGTCTTTCAGCCGCTGAGCGCGCTGCTAAAAACTTGGATCTAGCACAAGCCAACGCTTCTGAACAAATGAAAGAAGCGAAGCGCACTGCAACTGAGGTCATCGAACAGGCAAATAAACGTAAAGCTCAAATTTTAGACGAAGCACGTGAGGAAGCTCAGGCGGAACGCCAGAAAATCCTTGCTCAAGCGGAAGCTGAACTTGAATCTGAACGTAACCGTGCCCGCGATGAGCTGCGTAAACAAGTTGCAACTCTGGCTGTAGCTGGTGCTGAGAAAATCCTTGAGCGTTCTATCGATAAAGATGCGCACAAAGATATTCTCGACAACATTACTGCAAGACTTTAAGGATGGGGGCGCTTTATGTCTGATTTGACTACAATTGCACGCCCCTATGCTAAAGCAGCATTCGATTTTGCGGTAGAGAAAAAGCAACTTGACCAATGGGGTCAGATGTTAGCTTTTGCTGCCGAGGTCGCAAAGAACGAGCAAATGAAAGAGCTACTAACGGGCTCTGTTTCGGCTGAGAAATTAGCGGAAATTTTCATCGCAATTTGTGGCGAACAGTTTGATGTTTATGGCCATAACCTGTTAAAGGTGATGGCTGAGAATGGCCGATTAAAGGCTCTTCCTGATGTTAGTGAACAGTTCTTTGCTCTGAAACAAGAGCATGAGAAGCAGATGGATGTTGAAGTGATTTCAGCAACTGAGCTTTCTGATGAACAGCTTGTCAATATCAGCACCAAACTTGAGCAGCGTCTTGAACGCAAAGTTCAGCTGAATTGCAGTATAGATGAGACCCTACTTGGTGGGGTTATAATTCGAGCCGGAGACCTTGTCATCGATAACTCAGCCCGCGGTCGTTTAAACCGCCTGAGCGATGCATTACAGTCTTGATGGGGATTGGAGCATGCAACTTAATTCCACGGAAATTAGCGATCTAATTAAACAACGTATCGAATCTTTCGACGTTGTTAGTGAAGCTCGCAATGAAGGTACTATCGTATCGGTAAGCGATGGTATCATTCGCATTCACGGCCTAGCGGACGTGATGCAAGGTGAAATGATTGAATTACCGAGTGGCCGTTATGCACTTGCACTTAACCTTGAGCGTGACTCGGTTGGTGCGGTTGTCATGGGCCCATATGCTGACCTTAAGGAAGGCATGAAAGTAATAGGTTCTGGCCGTATTCTTGAAGTGCCAGTTGGTCCTGAATTGTTAGGTCGCGTAGTGAATACACTCGGTCAGCCTATCGATGGTAAAGGTCCTATCGAAGCGAAATTGTCTTCACCTGTTGAAATGATTGCACCTGGTGTAATCGACCGTAAATCAGTCGATCAACCAGTACAAACCGGCTATAAGTCAGTTGACTCTATGATCCCAATCGGTCGTGGCCAACGTGAACTTATCATCGGTGACCGTCAAACTGGTAAAACAGCCATGGCGATCGACGCAATCATTAACCAAAAAGATTCCGGTATTTACTCTATCTATGTTGCGATTGGCCAAAAAGCCTCAACTATCGCTAACGTAGTACGCAAATTAGAAGAGCACGGCGCGCTTGCAAACACAGTTGTGGTTGTTGCATCGGCTTCTGAATCAGCGGCGTTGCAATACCTTGCGCCATATGCAGGTTGTGCAATGGGTGAATACTTCCGCGATCGCGGTGAAGATGCACTGATTGTTTATGATGACTTATCTAAACAAGCGGTTGCTTACCGTCAGATCTCACTACTACTCAAACGCCCACCAGGCCGTGAAGCATTCCCAGGTGACGTTTTCTATCTCCACTCTCGTCTACTTGAGCGTGCTGCTCGTGTTAGCGAAGAGTATGTAGAACGTTTCACTAAGGGTGAAGTGAAAGGTAAAACCGGTTCTTTAACCGCGCTACCTATCATTGAAACACAAGCGGGTGACGTTTCAGCATTCGTACCGACTAACGTAATCTCGATTACCGATGGTCAGATCTTCCTACAAACTGAACTATTCAACGCGGGTGTTCGCCCAGCCGTTGACCCTGGTATTTCAGTATCTCGTGTAGGTGGTGCCGCTCAGACGAAAATCATCAAGAAACTGTCAGGTGGTATCCGTACCGCGCTTGCACAGTACCGCGAACTTGCTGCATTTGCTCAGTTCTCGTCAGATCTTGATGAAGCGACGAAGAGACAGCTAAACCATGGTCAGAAAGTAACAGAGCTGATGAAGCAGAAACAATATGCTCCGATGTCTGTGTTTGACCAAGCGTTGGTTATCTTTGCGGCAGAGCGTGGTTATTTAAATGATGTTGCGTTGAATAAACTGGCTGATTTTGAATCTGCTCTACTGTCGTATGCTCGTGGTCAATATGTTGATCTTGTAAAAGATATCGACAAATCGGGTGCTTATAACGATGAAATCGAAGCTCAGTTCAAGAAACTGGTTGACGATTTCAAGGCAACCCAGACCTGGTAATTGGTGGGTGACCTTAGGGTCACCACTGACCAATAACGGATTACCTTAAAAGAGAGTAAAACGATGGCCGGCGCAAAAGAGATACGTAATAAAATCGGTAGTGTTAAAAGCACGCAGAAAATTACGAAAGCGATGGAAATGGTAGCAGCTTCAAAAATGCGTCGTTCGCAAGACGGCATGGAAGCTTCTCGTCCATACGCTGAAACAATGCGTAAAGTGATCGGTCATGTGGCGAGTGCAAATCTAGAATATCGTCATCCTTATCTAGAAGAGCGCGAAGCCAAACGTGTTGGTTACATCATTATTTCAACAGACCGTGGTTTGTGTGGTGGTTTGAACGTGAACTTGTTCAAAAAAGCTCTACATGACATGAAAGATTGGTCGGAGAAAGGTGCTGAGGTTGAGCTGGCAATTGTGGGCTCAAAGGCAACGGCTTTCTTTAGAAACAGTGGCGCTAAAGTCGCTGCTCAAGTCTCTGGTTTGGGCGATAGCCCAACCTTGGAAGATTTGATCGGTTCCGTTGGTGTTATGCTGAAGAAATATGATGCAGGTGAGTTGGATCGCCTATACGTAGTGTTCAACAAATTTGTGAATACTATGGTTCAAGAACCAACGATCGA
The DNA here is from genome assembly GCF_963886625.1 of Vibrio sp. V23_P3S9T160. NCBI lineage: Bacteria > Pseudomonadati > Pseudomonadota > Gammaproteobacteria > Vibrionales > Vibrionaceae > Vibrio > Vibrio sp. V23_P3S9T160. Next base: position 3,906 of record NZ_CAWPDB010000139.1, on the reverse strand, counting down.
TCAATTACTACCTTTGCCTAGATCGAATAGCGAAGAGATGAAACGCGAACATTCTTGGGATTACATCTATGAGCCTGAACCAAAGCCTCTACTCGATGCACTATTGCTGCGTTATGTAGAGTCTCAGGTTTATCAGGGTGTGGTTGAGAATCTTGCTTGTGAGCAAGCTGCTCGAATGATTGCGATGAAAGCAGCTACCGATAACGCAAGCAACTTGATTGATGATTTACAGCTTGTGTATAACAAAGCCCGTCAGGCGGCGATTACACAAGAACTATCGGAAATCGTTTCTGGTGCAGCAGCGGTTTAAGCTTAGGTAAAACAAACAGTTTAGAGGATTAACGATGGCTACAGGTAAGATCGTACAGATCATCGGTGCGGTAGTCGACGTAGAGTTCCCACAGGGCGAAGTACCAAGTGTTTACGATGCTCTGAATGTTGTGGATTCAAAAGAACGTCTCGTTCTTGAAGTTCAACAGCAGCTTGGCGGTGGCGTGATTCGCGCAATCGTAATGGGTAGCTCTGATGGTTTACGTCGTGGTTTGGTAGTTGAAAATACTGGCGCTCCAATTTCAGTACCAGTCGGTATTAAGACTTTAGGTCGTATCATGAACGTGCTTGGTGATGCGATTGATGAGCGTGGTGAAATCGGTGCGGAAGAGCTTTACTCTATCCACCGTCCAGCTCCAAGCTATGAAGAGCAATCAAACGAAACTGCTCTTCTTGAAACCGGTGTAAAAGTAATCGATTTGGTTTGTCCATTCTCTAAGGGTGGTAAAATCGGTCTATTTGGTGGTGCAGGTGTAGGTAAGACCGTTAACATGATGGAACTTATCAACAACATCGCACTGCAACACTCAGGTCTTTCAGTATTTGCGGGTGTTGGTGAACGTACTCGTGAAGGTAACGATTTCTACTATGAGATGCAGGAAGCAGGTGTTGTAAACATCGAAGAGCCTGAAAAATCAAAAGTAGCGATGGTTTACGGACAGATGAACGAGCCACCAGGCAACCGTCTACGTGTTGCACTGACGGGTTTGACAATGGCAGAACGTTTCCGTGACGAAGGTCGTGACGTACTTCTGTTCATCGATAACATCTACCGTTACACGCTTGCCGGTACGGAAGTATCAGCACTGCTAGGTCGTATGCCTTCAGCGGTAGGTTACCAACCTACTCTTGCAGAAGAAATGGGTGTGCTTCAGGAGCGTATTACGTCAACTAAGCAAGGTTCTATCACGTCTGTACAGGCGGTATATGTACCAGCAGATGACTTGACGGACCCGTCTCCAGCCACAACGTTCGCGCACTTGGATGCAACGGTTGTACTTAACCGTAACATCGCAGCAATGGGCCTATACCCAGCGATCGACCCACTCGATTCAACGTCTCGTCAGCTAGACCCACTCGTCGTAGGTCAAGAGCACTACGACATCGCTCGTGGCGTTCAGCAGACGCTTCAGCGCTACAAAGAGCTGAAAGACATCATTGCGATCTTGGGTATGGACGAGTTGTCTGAATCGGATAAGCAAGTTGTATCACGTGCACGTAAGATTGAACGTTTTCTAACTCAGCCTTATCACGTAGCTGAAGTATTTACAGGTGACCCTGGTGTTTACGTACCTCTAAAAGAGACGCTACGTGGCTTCAAAGGTCTTCTATCTGGTGAATACGATGACATTCCAGAGCAAGCGTTTATGTACTGCGGTACTATCGACGATGCGATTGAGAATGCTAAGAAGCTATAAGGCTAACTAGGAGGCGATATGGCAGCAATAACCTTTCACCTAGACGTCGTCAGTGCAGAGAAGAAAATCTTCTCTGGCCAAGTCGAAACGTTTCAGGTGACCGGTAGCGAAGGTGAACTGGGAATTTTCCATGGTCACACACCGCTGCTGACCGCTATTAAGCCTGGTATGGTGCGTATCGTTAAGCTACACGGCCACGAAGAAATTATTTATGTTTCGGGTGGTATTGTCGAAGTGCAACCGGGTACTGCTACAGTACTGGCTGATACGGCAATTCGTGGTGAAGAACTAGACGCAGCTAAGGCAGAAGAAGCCAAACGCAAAGCTGAAGAGAATATTTCAAATCAGCATGGCGATATGAACTTCGCACAAGCGGCCAGTGAACTGGCTAAAGCCATGGCTCAGTTACGAGTTATCGAGCTGACCAAAAAACGTCGTTAATGTGTTTTATAATTAAGACGTGATGTAAAAAGGCGACCTATAGGTCGCCTTTTTGCTTATTTTTTAACAGAAAATTATTTAGTTAAATTAACTATCTCTTTAATTACCGCTAAAATGCGGCTTAACTTTTTTAACGTCAATAGGTTGTCAATGAAATTTAGCGCAGTGATCCTCGCAGCAGGTAAAGGTACTCGAATGTATTCTAATATGCCTAAAGTGCTGCACACACTGGCGGGTAAGCCAATGGTGAAACACGTAATTGATACGTGCAATAGCTTAGGTGCCCAAAATATCCACTTGGTTTATGGTCATGGTGGTGAGCAAATGCAGCAAGCGCTTGCCGAAGAGTCGGTTAACTGGGTGCTGCAAGCGGATCAATTAGGAACTGGCCATGCCGTTGATCAAGCCTCGCCTCATTTCCAAGACGATGAGAAGATCCTCGTGTTGTACGGTGATGTTCCATTGATCTCGGAAGAAACCGTGGAAAGCTTGTTAGATGCACAGCCTAATGATGGAATAGCCTTGCTGACAGTGGTACTGGATAACCCAACCGGTTATGGCCGTATCGTGCGTAAGCATGGCCCTGTGGTGGCAATTGTTGAACAAAAAGATGCCACTGATGAGCAAAAGTTAATTAAAGAGATCAATACGGGCGTGATGGTGGCAACGGGGCGCGATCTCAAGCGCTGGTTGTCAGGCTTAAGTAATGAGAACGCACAAGGCGAATATTATCTGACAGATGTTATCGCTGCCGCGCACAATGAAGGCCGCGCAGTTGAGGCTGTTCATCCTGCCAGCTCTATTGAAGTGGAAGGAGTAAATGATCGCGCTCAACTGGCTCGTTTAGAGCGTGCTTATCAAGCAACACAAGCGAAAAAGCTATTAGAACAAGGTGTGATGCTACGTGATCCTACGCGTTTTGATCTGCGTGGTGAATTACAGTGTGGGATGGATGTTGAGATTGATGCAAACGTCATCATCGAAGGAAATGTCTCTTTGGGTGATAACGTAATTATCGGCATGGGTTGCGTGCTTAAAGATTGCGAAATTGATGACAACACAGTGATCCGCCCATACAGCGTCATTGAAGGGGCAACCGTTGCAGAAAACTGTACCGTTGGGCCTTTTACCCGTTTACGTCCTGGTGCTGAACTGCGTAATGATGCGCACGTAGGTAACTTCGTGGAAGTAAAAAATACTCGTTTGGGTGAAGGTTCAAAAGCCAATCACTTAACTTATCTTGGTGATGCTGAAATTGGCCAGCGTGTTAATGTCGGAGCTGGCGTTATCACTTGTAATTACGATGGTGTCAATAAATTCAAAACCACAATCGGTGATGATGTGTTTGTCGGTTCAGACAGCCAGTTGATTGCTCCTGTAACGATCGCCAATGGTGCAACGATTGGTGCTGGTACTACGCTAAGCAGTAACGTTGCTGAAGGTGAGTTAGTCATCACTCGCGCGAAAGAGCGCAAGATCAATGGTTGGAAGCGTCCTGTTAAGCGTAGCTAACAGCTAACAAATGAACGATTAAAAAGCCGCTCATCATGAGTAATGCCGATCAGTTAAGGCCAAAGTGATCGGTTGAACGATCCTTCAGAGCTGTCAAAATCCAAGTGTATTTAATGCACTTGGATTTTTTTATGGATGTTTCTCAAGCTCTAAACATAATTAATGATTGGAAACCTAGCAACGTTGAGACTTTGTCTGACTTACT
>NZ_CAWPDB010000138.1:0-78344 GCF_963886625.1 Vibrio sp. V23_P3S9T160 | reverse complement strand
CTTTACTACGTGGGATGCATAGAGCAAGGAGAGAGTAACGATAAGCTCGCATGGCACTTACTGACCTCAGAGCCAGTAACGAGCAGGGAAGAGGCACTTAAAATCGTCAGTTATTATGAGCTGCGCTGGCTAATTGAAGATTTTCATAAAGTCTGGAAAAGTGAAGGTACTCAAGTCGAGCAATTGAGAATGCAAAGCAAAGATAACTTAGAAAGGCTCAGCGTTATTCTGGCTTTTATCGCGACTCGGTTGCTCCAGTTGAGATTTATGAATGAATCAGATGAGTTATCTAAGAGCAGTTGTGAGCCGATATTAAAAGGCAAAGCATGGAAGCTAATGTGGCTAAAGCTAGAAAGAAAAGGGCTACCGAAGGAAGCTCCGGACATATCATGGGCTTACAGAGGTATTGCTCGATTAGGGGGTTGGAAGAATACAAAGCGAACGGGTCGTGCTTCTATAAAGACATTATGGCAAGGATGGTTTAGGTTACAAACCATCCTTGAAGGGTATGAACTGGCTAAGTCTCTTGATTCACCAGACTTGTGATCAAGAGACAGGCCCAACGCTTCCTTTATTATTTCGCTGATTAGCCGCTTGGTTTGCCGTCTAAGCCGAATTTCCATTAGATATTGCTCACAAAATTGTGCTAGAATCCGGCGATTCTCACTTGTGTATATAGTTAAAGGAAGGCTTATGAAAGTGATCGAGGGTGGTTTCCCCGCACCAAATGCAAAAATTGCTATCGTTATTTCTCGTTTCAACAGTTTTATTAACGAAAGCCTGCTTTCTGGTGCAATCGATACTTTAAAGCGTCACGGACAAGTTAGCGATGACAATATTACTGTTGTTCGCTGCCCTGGTGCTGTCGAATTACCTCTTACTGCTCAACGCGTAGCAAAAACGGGTAAATACGACGCTATCGTGTCTCTTGGCACTGTGATTCGTGGCGGTACGCCACACTTTGATTATGTGTGCAGTGAATGCAATAAAGGTTTGGCGCAAGTGTCTCTGGAATACAGCCTTCCAGTGGCATTTGGTGTTCTAACTGTTGATACCATCGATCAAGCCATTGAACGCGCGGGAACCAAGGCTGGTAACAAAGGTGCAGAAGCTGCACTAAGCGCGCTTGAGATGATTAACGTTCTTTCAGAAATCGATTCCTAATGGGGGCCAGTGTGAAACCAGCCGCACGTCGTAATGCACGTCAATTTGCGCTACAAGCAATTTATTCTTGGCAAATTACAAAAGAAAATGTTGCCACTATCGAAGAGCAATTCCTCTCGGGTGGTAAGTATGATGAAGAAGAGCATCATGCTGCTGAGCCAGCGTTAGCGGCTCCAGAAACCGACGTTGCATATTTCCGTGATCTACTCACGGGTGTAGTGCTAAGCCACACAGAGCTAGATAGCAAATTGCGTCCTTTCGTGTCTCGTCCAATGCAAGACTTAGACATGATGGAATTGGCGTTACTTCGTTTAGCCATGTACGAAATGACTCGTCGCGATGATGTGCCATATAAAGTGGTCATCAATGAGGCGATTGAGTTAGCAAAGGTATTTGCTGCTGAAGATAGCCATAAATTTGTGAATGGCGTGCTTGATAAAGCCGCCCCACATGTACGCAAAAAATAATAAGTCGTTTTAAAATAAAAGGTCAGCATTCGCTGACCTTTTTTATGACGGATCTTTCTCCGCGAAAGCCCTAAGCGATGAGAAATGATGTACATAATAAAAACTCAGGGCAGGGAATTTTTTATGTTCGGTGAATTCAATTTAATCGATACCTATTTCTCTAACCGTCAGTCACAACGTAAAGATGTCTCTCTTGCTCTAGGAGATGATTGTGCATTGGTCAAAGCACCAGAAAATGTTCGGATCGCCATCAGTACCGACACCTTAGTCGCAGGCACTCATTTTTTAACCGATGCGAATCCGGCTTGGGTGGCTCATAAAGCATTGTCATCTAACATCAGTGATCTGGCTGCGATGGGGGCAACGCCTGCTTGGGTATCGCTCGCACTCACTCTACCTAGTGTCGATGAAGCATGGCTAAAACCCTTTTGTGATGCTTTTTTCGAACTTGCGAATTACTACAATATTCAGCTAATTGGTGGGGATACAACCAAAGGACCACTGAGCATTACCTTGACAGTACAAGGTTTTGTGCCACAAGAATTGGCGCTGCTGCGCAGTGGAGCCAAAGTGGGAGATTGGGTTTATGTCACTGGCGAGCTTGGTGATAGCCAAGCAGGGCTCGATGTGATTCTTGACCCAAGCTTACGCCATAAACCTTTTGCCCAAGAGCTTGAAAAGCGTCACTATCTCTCAACGCCAAGAATTCTTGCTGGCCAAGCATTGCTTCATTTGGCTTCTTCTGCAATTGATATTTCCGATGGTTTAGTGTCTGATCTCAAACATATTTTGCATCGTTCAAATGTTGGGGTGAGTTTAGATGTCGGTGCGTTGCCTATCTCGCAAGAGCTGTTGCAGTTTGTGGGCGAGAGACAAATAGCACAGCAATATGCACTAACCAGCGGTGAAGAGTATGAGTTGTGTTTCACTGTTCCAGAGCATAACCGAGGTTCCATCGAAAGTGCGCTTGCTCATTGCGGTTGTAAGGTGAGTTGCATTGGCCAAATTCGCCCGCAAGGTATTTTTGAGCTCCAGCATCAAGGCAAAAAACTCAATTGGCAGTTAAGCGGCTATGATCATTTTAAGGTGAACGGATGACAAACCCTATCGCATTAATCTCATTAAAGAACCCTTGGCATCTTTTGGCCACGGGTTTTGGCAGTGGCCTATCGCCTATCGTGCCCGGCACAATGGGAACGCTTGCCTCAGTGCCTTTTTATTTGCTGTTAGTACAGCTACCTCTCACTGTATATTGTGCTGTGGTTGTGCTTGCTTGCTTGGTGGGCGTGAAAATTTGCCAAGTGACTTCTGACGACATGAAAGTGCATGACCACGGTTCGATTGTGTGGGATGAATTTGCCGGTTTTTGGATAACAATGCTAGTCGTGCCACTGTTTGAATTGCCCAGTTTAGATTGGAAATGGCTGGTGGCTGGATTCGTGCTGTTTCGCTTTTTCGATATGCTCAAACCGTGGCCGATTAGTTGGTTAGATAAACGAGTGCATGGTGGTTTGGGGATTATGCTCGATGATATCGTGGCAGGTGTTGTATCCGCGATTGCGCTGTATTGGGTCGGCTTTTGGGCGGGTTGGTTATAACATTGTCAGCGTTCAATATTGATTGACGGCTTAGACTTAGCAACAAAAAAGGTTCCTTTGGGAACCTTTTTTGTCAGTGAAGAGTTATCTGAAACAGGGTTATTCGATGCTCTGGGTATCTAAAGTTACTTTGCCGTCTTGAGACTATTTTAGCTTCTCTAAGTCAGCTTCAATTTCAGCGATTTTGCTCGTGACCACTTTTTCCAAATGGCGCAAGTCAGTCAATATTTTTTGCTTCAGATCGAGATCACTCATAGGAATCGGCTTAGTGATTTTATTTAGTTCATCAATCACCAAGGTTAAATTACGGTTGATCTCCGTCACCTCTTTGTATTGATGGCTGCCGCTATCGACCAATACATTTTTTACTTGTCGAGGGTATTTAAATTTCACGCTTTTAGCGAACAGCTCGCCTTTCTGCTTATGAAAGTAAATCTTCAACACATCTTTATGGGCTTCTTGACGAAGTGAATAGCGCTCAATCTGTTTAGGATCTTGAATGCCTAAACCGGTGAGGTAGGGATACATAGGCAACCTCTATTGTATTTTGTGACACATCAATGAACCATTTCAATGTAGCAGTCCATGCTCGCCCGAGATAGTTCATCGTGATATCAATGGTTCAAGTTGTGGACCAGATCGCTTTCCTTTTCCGTTTAATTTGGCGCGAGTTCAGAAACATTTTTAATCAGCATTTCACGTAACGTGCACTCTTCTTCTTCACTCAATTTTCCGCCTTGTGAACCGGTGAGAATAAACAAGTCTTCTGCTCGTTCGCCAATGGTGGTGATTTTTGCACCATGCAGGTTAATGTTTAAGTCAGCAAATGTGGCTCCGACCGTTGCTAGCAGTCCCGGAGTATCAAGTGCGACTAATTCCATTAAGGTTCGTTTATTGCTTTTGGTGGGTAAAAAATCGACTTTAGTTTTGACTTTAAAATGTTGCAAATTACGTGGCGTGCGGCGCAATTTCAGTTTGTTCTGCCAACCCGTTTCTAGCCCACTGAGTAGGTGTTTGATCAACGATGGGTGACACTCTTCGTCAATTGCATGGCCGTTTTGATCCAGTACCATGAAGGTATCAAGGACGTAGCCATCTTTACTCGACATGATCTGCGCATCATGAACATTGAGATTTCGACGGTCCAGTTCAGCAACCACAGTCGCAAAGAGGGCGGGTTGATCTTTAGTGTAAACAAACAATTCAGTGCCGCCACGAGTGGCTTTTTTGCTCATCAGGATCAGCGGTTGGCTTGGGTCGCTATGTTTGAGTAGGTGCTCACAATGCCAAGCGATCTGCTTGTGAGTGTGACGCAAAAAGTAATCGGCTTTAAAGCGCTGCCAAAGCACTTCAATTTCACGTGCGCTGTAGCCTTCTTTACGAAGCAATGCGGATGCCATTTGTTGGTTGTGGCGAATGCGATCGCGCACATCTACCGGGTTTTCAAGCCCACGCCTAAGTGCCCGCTGTGTTGAGTGATATAGCTCTGCCAGCAAGGTGCGTTTCCAACTATTCCAAAGCTCAGGGTTAGTAGCGCAGATGTCCGCGACAGTCAGGCAAACAAGATGTTCGAGATACTCTTCATCGCGCACTTTTTTGGCAAATTCGGTAATGACATCAGGGTCGTAAATGTCGCGTCTTTGCGCCGTTACCGACATCAAGAGGTGGTTTTGTACCAGCCAAGAAACTAATTTTGCTTCAGGTTTTGATAAACCGTGTTCAATACAAAAATCATAGGCTTCTACCGCACCGATTTCAGAGTGATCGCCGCCACGCCCTTTGGCAATGTCGTGAAAAATAGCGGCCAGAATCAGCATCTCCTTTTTCTGGAGGCGTGGGTAAACTTCGCAACAGATGGGGTGTTTATCGTGATTTTGTGCGTAGCTAAAGGTATTGATGTGTTTGAGAAGACGAATGCTGTGTTCATCAACCGTATAAACATGGAATAGGTCGAACTGCATTTGTCCAACAATTTGGCTCCATTGGGGAAGATAAGCGGCGAGCACGCCTAATTTATGCATCAGGCTGAACGCACGATGTAGTGCGTTAGGGTGACGTACCAATGCCATGAATTTTTCACGCGCTTCGGGAATGGTGTGCAGGAATTTATTGAGCCGCCTTCTGGCTGTACGCAACTGGCGCATGGTTGTGGGTGCGACACTTTCGATGCTGGAATCATTGGCGATATGAATAAACATATCTAAGATCGTTTCAGGGCGAGCTTGGAAAAGCGCGGGTTTACGAGCTTCTATTAAGTTGCCACGACGTTGAAAATCATCATCTAAAATTTCTGCCACGGCTTCTTCGCCGTTATTGAGTATGGCTTGATCAAACAGACGCAGGAGCATTTTGTTGAGTTCTGCAACACGACGTAGCGTACGGTAGAACTCTTTCATCATCATCTCGACTGCGCGATTCCCTTCACCCGTAAAGCCCAGATGTTCTGCCACTTGAGCTTGATGAGCAAAAATAAGCCGATTGTCATAGCGTTTTAATTCAATGTGCAGCGCAAAGCGCACGCGCCATAAAAAGTCTTGGCACTCTACTAGCTCACGATATTCAGCATCAGTTAAAAAACCAAAACGACTCATTTCAAACAGTGATGTTGCACCAAAGTGACGTCTAGCGACCCAGCTTAAAGTATGAATGTCCCTCAAGCCTCCAGGAGTCGATTTGATATCGGGTTCAAGGTTATAAGTGGTGTCATGGTAACGAGCGTGTCGGTCGCGCTGCTCTTGAATTTTGGCGCGGTAAAAGGTTTCGCTTGGCCAAAACGATTCGGAATGAATCAACATCTTGAGTTTATAAAATGTCTCTTCGCTACCACATAATAGCCGAGCTTCTTGTAAGTTTGTTGCGACGGTTAAATCTTCACGGCCAATTTCAGCGCACTGTTGCACGGTACGCACGGCATGGCCTACTTCTAAACGCAAATCCCACAGCAGGGTAATAAATTCACTAATTTTACTGCCGAGTTCAGCGGGTAAAGTATGATTGGAGACGACCAGAATATCGATATCCGAAAGAGGATGAAGTTCACCGCGGCCATAGCCTCCGACGGCCACTAAACTGATGTCTGGAACCTGCGAAAATGAATAATGTTCCCATAACCTGTAGAGCAGTTGGTCCATATATTCAGAGCGGCCTAGTACCAGGTCGTTGACCGGATGGTGGTGCAAAAATTGATGTTTCTGATACTGAGTGAACTGTTCAAGTTGTTGTTTAAGCTCGCCGATAGTGAGTTGTGTGTCAGTAAAGGTGAGGGGAGACTGAAAAGGCATAACGGCAATCCATGCTAGTGATATGTCACAACGTAGACTGACTGTATCAAATCACTGCAGATAAAAAAATATCCCTGCAAGAGGGATATTAATTGATAAGGTTTTGGTTCGATGTAATTAGGCGTTATGCATCAGACGTGGAATGGTTTCTTCTTCACGCAGCGTCAGCACTTCACAGCCAGTGGCGGTAACCAAAATGGTGTGTTCCCACTGCGCTGAGTTTTTGCCATCGGCGGTGTAAACCGTCCAATTGTCTTCATCATCAAGGCGGCAACCAAATTTACCCGCATTAATCATTGGCTCGATAGTGAAAATCATCCCTTCACGCAGTACGGTTCTGTCGCTGTTTTTATAGTGAACCACTTGTGGTTCTTCATGAAATTGAGCGCCAATACCGTGGCCGCAATAATCTTTCACAATCGAAAATTTAAGGCGTGGGTTATTTTTATTATTGGTTTTAATGTGTTTTTCGATCGCAGTACCAATCTCACCCAATTGAACTCCGGGTTTGACCTTCTTCATGCCGATATAAAGACACTCTTGCGCAACAAGACATAGGCGCTTATCTGCTGGCGACACTTCACCGACAAAGAACATCTTTGAGGTATCACCGTGGTAGCCATCTTTAATAACCGTGATATCAATGTTCAGAATATCACCCTCTTTCAGTACCGCTGGACGCTGTAATTGCCCATACTGCGTATCTTGAGTTGCCGGAATACCGTGACAAACAATGTGATTGATAGAGGTACAGATCGATTTAGGAAAACCGTGGTAATTCAATGGTGCTGGAATAGCTTGCTGTACTTCAGTGATGTACTTGTGGCAGATCTGGTCAAGTTCTTCAGTGGTGATGCCCACTTTTACATGCGGTTCAATCATCTCAAGGACATCGGCAGCCAGTTTACCCGCGACGCGCATTTTGGCTATTTCTTCAGCAGTTTTGATTTTTACAGACATCGGCTTTCTCTATGCATTAATTCTTAAGCACTTAACTGTGCGAATGGGCGTTATTCTAGCAGTGCATGGATGAATCGCAAGGGATCCCTGTCGGTAAGTAAGAATTGTTTGCATAACTACAGCTTACCTAAGCCATGATGTGTCGTATTTTTTTCTAGCCAGAGAAGGGCTAAATATGGTATAAAGCGCGCCGGAATCGAAGTGCGTTTTCTTCTGAAATGACGAAGCCCACCTTCCTTTCTAAACACATTATCTTTAAATCACACACATTCCGACACGTGTTCCGGGGTGCTCCAACAATAAAACTATCGGCAACAACCGAATAGATGTTAGGGGTCGGATACATGGGGAATGTGGAGGCCTAACCCCATAGAGGATTTTTAAATGGCAACTGTATCAATGCGCGACATGCTAAAAGCTGGTGTTCACTTCGGTCACCAGACTCGTTACTGGAACCCAAAAATGAAGCCATTCATTTTTGGTGCTCGTAGCCGTGTTCACATCATCAACTTAGAAAAAACTGTTCCTATGTTCAACGAAGCTCTAGCTGAGCTACAAAAAGTTGGCGAGAAAAAAGGTAAAGTTCTTTTCGTTGGTACTAAACGCGCAGCATCTGAAGCTGTTAAAGAAGCGGCTATCGCAAGCAACCAATTCTACGTTAACAACCGCTGGTTGGGCGGCATGCTAACTAACTGGAAAACTGTTCGTCAGTCAATCAAGCGTCTAAAAGAGCTTGAAATTCAAGCAACAGATGGCACTTTTGATAAGCTAACTAAGAAAGAAGCTCTAATGCGTACTCGTGAAATGGAGAAGCTAGAGAAATCTCTTGGTGGTATCAAAGATATGGGCGGTCTACCTGACGCACTATTCGTTATCGATGCAGATCACGAGCACATTGCAGTTAAAGAAGCAAACAACCTAGGTATCCCAGTTTACGCTGTTGTTGATACTAACTCTAACCCAGATGGCGTTGACTACATTATCCCTGGTAACGACGACGCAATCCGTGCAATCCAGCTTTACCTAAATGCTGTTGCAGAAACGGTTAACGAAGGTCGTAACAAAGATGCAGCTGCACTTGCTGCTGCAAAAGACGGTTTCGTAGAAGCAGAATAATAGCGGCTCTGAGTCACACTTGATTATATGTGTCACACGATTGATGCATTGAACAAGTTATAGTTAGCATCAGGGGCCAAACAATCGGCCCCTGATTTTTACCACCAGAATCAACTGAGGAATCGAGAATGGCAACTGTAACTGCTGCTCTAGTAAAAGAACTGCGCGAGCGTACTGGCGCAGGTATGATGGAATGTAAAAAAGCGCTTGTAGAAGCAAACGCTGACATCGAACTAGCAATTGAAAACATGCGCAAAAGCGGCGCAGCTAAAGCAGCGAAAAAAGCAGGTAACATCGCAGCTGAAGGTACTATCCTAATTAAAGAAGCTGATGGTTTTGCAGCACTTCTAGAAGTGAACTGCCAAACTGACTTCGTAGCAAAAGACTCAAGCTTCCTAGCGTTCGCTAACGAAGTTCTAGCGGTTGCACTTGCTGAGCGTCTAGATATCGCAGCACTTCAAGCTAAATTTGAAGAAGCACGTATTGCTCTTGTTGCTAAAATTGGTGAAAACATCACTATCCGTCGCGTTCATTACATTGAAGGCGCTAAAGTAGGTTCATACCGCCATGGCGACCGTATCGGTGTTGTGGTTGCTGGTGAAGCGGATGAAGAGACCATCAAACACGTAGCAATGCACGTTGCTGCTGCAAAACCTGAGTACGTGAACCCTGAAGATGTACCAGCAGAAGTTGTGGCTAAAGAGCGTGAAATCCAAATCGAAATCGCAATGCAATCTGGCAAGCCAGCAGCAATTGCTGAGAAAATGGTTGAAGGCCGCATGACTAAGTTCACAGGTGAGGTATCACTTACTGGTCAAGCGTTCATCATGGATCCTTCTCAAACTGTTGGCGCAATGCTGAAAGCTAAAGGCGCAACCGTTACTAACTTCGTACGTCTAGAAGTTGGTGAAGGTATTGAGAAAGCTCAAGAACTTAGCTTCGCTGAAGAAGTTGCAATGGTTCAAAAAGGTTAATCCTAGCGATTTTGCCTAAAAAGAGACCGTAGCCAAGGCTGCGGTCTTTTTACGAATGGCATATTGAGACTAATTGTGATGATTTAGAATTCAGTATTCAGTTTTAAATCATGACTGTTAATTAACAACTCTCTATTTGGAAGGTAAGCTCCATGACTACGAACCCTAAACCAGCCTATCAACGTATCCTGTTAAAACTTAGCGGTGAAGCGCTACAAGGCGAAGAAGGTTTTGGTATTGATCCTGCGGTGTTAGATCGCATGGCACAGGAAGTAAAAGAACTGGTTGAACTGGGTGTTCAAGTGGGTGTTGTCATCGGCGGCGGTAACTTATTCCGTGGCGCAGGTCTTGCTGAAGCGGGCATGAACCGTGTTGTGGGCGACCACATGGGAATGCTGGCAACCGTAATGAATGGTTTGGCAATGCGTGATGCTTTGCACCGTGCTTATGTGAATGCGCGCGTGATGTCTGCCATTCCTCTTAAAGGTGTGTGTGACGATTACAATTGGGCCGATGCTATCAGCCAACTACGTCAAGGACGTGTTGTGATCTTCTCAGCGGGTACTGGTAACCCGTTCTTCACAACCGATTCTGCTGCCTGTTTGCGCGGTATTGAAATTGAAGCGGATGTGGTTCTAAAAGCGACAAAAGTAGATGGCGTATTTAGTGCAGACCCAGTGGCAAACCCAGACGCAGAACTGTATGATAAGCTGTCTTATACAACCGTGCTTGAAAAAGAGCTAAAAGTGATGGACTTGGCCGCGTTTACGCTAGCGCGTGACCATAAAATGCCAATCCGCGTATTTAATATGAACAAACCGGGCGCACTACGTCGCGTGGTAATGGGTGAAGCGGAAGGTACACTAATTAGCACCGCTGACTAATCACTCCAAAACAAAAAAACAAGTAGGTGATATTTGTGATTAACGAAATCAAGAAAGACGCTCAAGAGCGTATGGATAAGAGCGTAGATGCCCTGAAAAACAACCTTTCTAAGGTACGTACTGGTCGCGCTCACCCAAGTTTACTCTCCGGCATTTCTGTCGATTACTATGGTGCTTCGACACCGCTGAATCAAATCGCTAACGTTGTAGCTGAAGATGCACGTACTCTCGCGATCACTGTTTTTGATAAAGAGTTGACGCCAAAAGTTGAAAAAGCGATTTTGATGTCTGATTTGGGTCTAAACCCAATGTCTGCAGGTACGGTTATTCGTGTACCACTGCCACCACTGACCGAAGAACGTCGCCGTAATTTGGTGAAAATTGTTCGTGGTGAAGCCGAAGGTGGTCGCGTTGCAGTTCGCAACATTCGTCGTGATGCCAATGGCGACTTAAAAGCTCTACTGAAAGATAAAGAAATCTCTGAAGACGAAGATCATAAAGCGCAAGAAGAGATTCAAAAACTTACCGATGTAGCGATTAAGAGAATTGATGAAGTTCTTGCTGCAAAAGAAAAAGAGTTAATGGAAGTTTAATTCGCTCTTTTTAGCCTTTCTAAAACGCTGTGCTCACAGTGCAGCGTTTTTTTATGCTATTTTGCCCTATCAGTTTGGTAATCAATTAATTTCTTATGCAAAACTCATCCCTCTCATCTGATGTATTACCTCAGCACATCGCAATCATTATGGACGGAAATGGCCGTTGGGCTAAAGCGCA
Organism: Vibrio sp. V23_P3S9T160; assembly: GCF_963886625.1. Taxonomy (NCBI): domain Bacteria; kingdom Pseudomonadati; phylum Pseudomonadota; class Gammaproteobacteria; order Vibrionales; family Vibrionaceae; genus Vibrio; species Vibrio sp. V23_P3S9T160. Next base: position 67,126 of record NZ_CAWPDB010000138.1, on the reverse strand, counting down.
AGGTAAGCCTCGTGTATTTGGCCATAAGAATGGTGTAGCAGCGGTCCGAAGAACGATTTCCACTGCAGCGAAATTGGGTATTAAAGCCGTTACTCTGTTTGCCTTTAGTAGTGAAAATTGGCGGCGTCCGGAAGCTGAAGTAGGCGTGTTGATGGAGTTATTTATTACTGTGCTATCCACAGAAGTAAAAAAACTGCATAAGAACAATCTGCGTCTTAGAGTCATTGGTGATAAAACACGTTTTAGCTCACGCTTACAAACAAAAATCGCTCAGGCAGAAGAGTTAACCTCATCAAACAGTGGCATGGTCGTTAATATCGCCGCAAACTATGGCGGAAAATGGGATATCACAGAAGCAATGCGCTCTATCGCGGTCAAAGTGGCGAGCGGTGAGCTTTCTCCTGATCAGATTGACGAGACGCTGATTACACAGTCGCTAACGATGTCTGATATTCCTGAAGTGGATTTGCTCATTCGTACCAGCGGTGAATGTCGTATTAGTAATTTTATGTTGTGGCAATTGGCCTATGCAGAGATGTACTTTACGCCGATTTACTGGCCTGAGTTTGGTGAAGAAAGTTTAATTGAAGCAGTGACTTGGTTTGTTAACCGTGAACGCCGTTTTGGCTGCACAGGGGAACAGGTTAAGGCATTGATGGAACAGAAATAAAGGATCCATTAGTTTGAAGCAACGAATTATCACGGCGCTCATATTAGCTCCACTGGTGATGCTGGGCATTTTTGAACTGCCACTCCCCCTATTTATGGCCGTTTTGGCCCTTGTGGCGCTCGTCGGTGTATGGGAATGGACGCAGTTTATCGATTCGACATCTAGGTATCTGGCGCTGTTACCCGCCATTATCATTGGTGGAGCAAGTTACCTACTGATTTCCCCTGATGCCGTTAGCCTAGCCAACATGAACTCGAATCACTATGTGATATTAAGTGTTGGGGTGGCTTGGTGGCTGTTTTCTAGCTTTTTAGCTATTACCTATCCTAAATCCCGTCCATGGTGGGAAAAATCCAATCTACTTAGGCACCTTTTTGGTGTGCTTACGCTACTTCCTTTTTTCTGGAGCGTACTATTTTTACGCGCAGAAGCCTTTTTGAGTGAGCCATACCACGGTGCTAAGTTGGTGCTATTTGTCTGCTTAATTGTTTGGGCTGCAGACAGTGGCGCTTATTTTGCGGGCAAAAGTTTTGGTAAGCACAAAATGGCACCAGCAGTCAGTCCAAATAAAACCATTGAAGGGTTGATTGGTGGCATTATTACGGCATTGATTGTGGCGTGGTTTACTGCTGATTGGTTTGATATCCGGTTTACAAACACGCTGTCGATGGTCGGTATTACATTAGCGACGGTGATTATCTCTGTGCTCGGTGATCTGGTCGAAAGTATGTTTAAGCGCGTTTCAGGAATTAAAGACAGCAGTAATATTATTCCTGGGCATGGCGGCGTTTTGGATCGTATCGATAGCCTGACGGCTGCATTTCCTGTTTTTGCTCTACTGTATTTCATTTTCTAATGCTTGGGTTAAGCTGTCTTACCCCAATCTTAATTCACGGTTGTTGCTATGCGTAAGTTAACGATTCTCGGGGCCACAGGTTCAATTGGGGCAAGCACATTAAAAGTCGTGGCTCAAAATCCCGAACACTTTTCCGTTGTGGCTTTAGCCGCGGGAAATAATGTCAATAAAATGCGTGAGCTATGCCAGCGTTGGCAGCCAGTTTATGCGGTAATGGCAGACCAAAAGGCGGCGGATGAGCTTTTAGCTCAATTGCAGTCATTGAACTTAAAAACAACCGTATTATTTGGTGAAGACGCCATGTGCCACGTCGCCGCATTAGATGAGGTGGATACGGTGATGGCGGCGATTGTTGGTGCGGCAGGTTTGTTACCAACCATGGCCGCGGTAAAGGCGGGCAAGCGTGTTTTGCTGGCAAACAAAGAAGCCTTGGTGATGTCTGGCCAATTGTTTATTGATGCGGTCGAAAAACACGGTGCGGAATTGCTCCCTGTCGATAGCGAACATAACGCGATTTTTCAATGCTTACCCCCTGAAATTCAAGGCTCTTTGGGTCGCTGTGATTTACAAGAACATGGTGTGCAACATATTCTGCTCACGGGTTCTGGCGGCCCTTTTCGCTATAGTGATTTATCCTCGTTAGCTGATGTTTCACCACAGCAAGCGATTGCTCATCCTAACTGGTCGATGGGGCCGAAAATTTCGGTTGATTCCGCTACCATGATGAACAAAGGTTTGGAATATATTGAAGCTAAGTGGCTGTTTAATGCATCGAAACAGCAATTAAAAGTGTTAATCCACCCACAGTCGGTGATTCACTCTATGGTGCAGTACCGAGATGGTTCGGTGCTTGCGCAAATGGGGGAACCCGATATGTCCACGCCAATTGCTTTAACTCTCTCTTATCCAGAACGCATTACTGCGGGTGTTCCGGCACTGGATTTTACCAAATTAAGTAATTTGAGTTTTATGGATGTGGACTACGAGCGTTATCCTTGTTTGGGATTGGCGATTGATGCTTGCTATCAAGGGCAACATGCCACCACCTCTTTAAATGCAGCCAACGAAATAGCCGTTGAAGCTTTTTTAAATAAGCAAATTCGTTTTACCGATATCGCACAAGTTAATGAACGTGTATTGTCAAAAGTGTGTGCAGCACATACTCAGTTACATTGCTATGACTTGGAAAGCTTGTTAGAGCTCGATAGAATGGCGCGCACTATTGCCCAGCAAATCATACAAGAGCATTTATTATGAGTGGTATTTTGTGGAATTTCGTCTCTTTCATCATTGCGTTAGGTATATTGGTTGCTGTGCATGAATTTGGTCATTTTTGGGTAGCACGTCGCTGCGGAATTAAAGTCGAAAAATTTTCCATTGGCTTTGGTAAATCACTTTGGAGCCGAGTAGCCAAAGATGGCACCGAGTACAACCTCTCAATTATTCCTCTCGGCGGCTACGTTAAAATGCTCGATAGCCGTGTTGATGATGTTCCAACTGAATTAAAATCCTTAGCTTTTGACCAAAAACCATTGTGGAAACGTGTCGCTGTCGTGAGTGCTGGGCCTGCTTTTAACTTTTTCTTCGCCATTTTTGCCTATTGGCTTGTGTTCTTAATTGGTGTCCCAGCGGTAAAACCTGTGATTGGCGAAATTGCTCCGCAATCGATCGCCGCTCAAGCGGGTTTAGAGCCAGGAATGCAGATCAAAGCAGTCTCAGGAGTGAATACCTTAGATTGGGAATCGGTCAATATGGGGCTGATTAGCCATATTGGTGATGAACAATTAACGCTCACCGTCGGAACCAATAATGAAATTGGTGTGGATGAAATCAAAACATTAGATATCCGTTCTTGGAACTTTAACCCAGAAACAGAGTCTGCTATGGGAGCGTTGGGTTTTAAACCATTTGTCCCTGAAATATCGCTGACGCTAACCAATGTTTCTCAAGGCAGCGCCGGAGAGAAGGCCGGGTTAGAAGTTGGGGACACCTTGATCGAAGCCAACGGTGCGAAGATAAACCATTGGCAGCAAGTTGTGGAGTTGATACAAAGCCACCCCAATCAGCCAGTTTCATTGGTTGTTGTGCGTGATGAACAACGCTTGACTATCGAGCTTACGCCCGACGTTCGTGAGTTACCGCAAGGCAAAACGATAGGTTTTGCGGGAATCGCTCCTAAAGTCGCAGAATGGCCGGAAAGTTATCGATTTGAGCTGCAATATGGTGTATTTGAATCAGTCGGAAAAGCGGTTGAAAAAACACAGCAAGTGATCAACTTAACCGTCAGCATGTTGAAAAAACTGGTGGTCGGTGATGTGGGGTTGAATAATCTGAGTGGGCCGATTTCGATTGCCAAAGGAGCAGGAACTACCGCTGACTATGGTTTGGTCTATTTCTTGGGTTTTCTGGCTCTGATTAGTGTCAACTTAGGCATTATCAATCTAGTACCACTGCCAATGTTAGATGGCGGACACTTACTGTTTTTTGCAATTGAAGCCGTTATTCGTCGTCCTGTCCCAGAGAAGATTCAAGAAATGGGATACCGAATTGGTGGGGCGATCATCTTTTCTTTGATGGCTGTGGCAATATTTAATGATTTTAGTCGCCTGTGATTTGTAACCATTAGGCAGAAGTTGTAGCAAGGAATAACAAGAATAAATATGGCAATGAAACAGATCCTTTTCGCGACACTATTGGCAACCAGCCTCTCAGCACATAGTGCCGAGAATTTCGTAGTGCAGGATATTCAAATTGAAGGGCTTCAACGCGTTGCGCTCGGCGCTGCATTGCTTAAAATGCCCGTTCGAATTGGTGATACCGTTGATGCACAAGATGTCGCGAATATTATCAAAGCACTTTACACTTCGGGCAACTTTGAAGACATCAAAGTATTACGAGACAACAACGTTCTGATCGTTCAGGTTAAAGAACGTCCAACCATTGCAAGTGTTTCCTTCTCTGGAAATAAAGCGATCAAAGAAGAGCAGTTGCAGCAGAATCTTGATGCATCCAATATCCGCATCGGTGAAGCGCTCGATCGTACGACCTTGAGCAACATTGAAAAGGGGTTGGAAGATTTTTACTACAGCGTGGGTAAGTACAACGCGACCGTAAAAGCGGTGGTGACACCTTTACCTCGCAACCGTGCTGACCTTAAATTTGTGTTCAGTGAAGGGGTTTCTGCGAAAATCCAGCAAATCAACTTTATTGGCAATGAAGTGTTTAGTGACCAAGATTTACTGTCACGCTTCAATTTGAATGTCGATGTTGCGTGGTGGAATTTCCTCTCTGATGATAAATACCAAAAGCAGGTCTTAGCCGCTGATATTGAAGCTTTGCGCTCTTTCTACCTCGACCGTGGCTACTTAAAGTTTCAAGTCGATTCCACGCAAGTTGCTATTTCTCCTGATAAAAAAGGCGTTTATATCACTTTAGGCATTAGCGAAGGTCAGCCTTATAAAATCAAAGACGTTAAATTTCGCGGAGAGCTGATTGGCAAAGAGGCTGAATTTACCGCTTTGATCCCGTTTGAAGCCGAGGAAACCTATAACGGCTCACTGGTGACCAAGCTTGAAGAAGATGTAAAACGAGTATTGGGTGAAGCTGGCTATGCCTATCCTCAAGTTCGAACCATCCCAGAATTTAATGATGAAACGCAAGAAGTTTCCTTGGTTGTTCATGTGGAAGCGGGTAAGCGTATCTATGTCCGTGATATTCGCTTTGTCGGTAATAACTCAACCAAAGATGAAGTTTTGCGCCGCGAAATGCGTCAAATGGAAGGCAGTTGGCTGAGCTCTAAAGCGATTGATACGGGTAAGAGCCGTTTGAACCGTCTTGGCTTCTTTGAAACAGTGGATGTGCAAACCGTACGTGTACCTGGCAGTGAAGACCAAGTCGATCTGGTGTACAACGTGAAAGAGGCCAACTCAGGTAGTGTTAACTTTGGTGTCGGTTATGGTACAGAATCAGGCGTGAGTTTTCAGGTTGGTTTACAGCAAGACAACTTCATTGGTTCAGGTAATCGAGTTGGCATCAATGCCATGATGAACGACTATCAAAAGAACATCAGTTTAGATTACCGTGATCCCTATTGGAACCTTGATGGTGTCAGTTTGGGTGGTAAGATTTTCTATAACCAGTTTGAGGCTTCTGAAGCTGGTATTGTTGATTATACCAATGAAAGTTACGGCACAAGTTTAACGTGGGGTTTCCCATTTGACGAATTAAACCGTTTTGACCTCGGTATCGGTTACACGCACAACAAGATCGGTAATATCGATGAGTATGTGCAAGTTAGTCAATTCTTACAGTCTCAAGCAAGTAACCGTAGCGATGATGGCAGTTTGATCACCAATGACTTTGACGTCAACATCTCATGGACGCGCAATAATTTAAACCGAACCATTTTCCCAACGGCGGGGAATCACCAACGCGCTTTCTACAAGATGACCGTGCCGGGCTCAGACGTAAAGTATTTCAAAGCGCAGTACGATGTTCGCCAGTATTTCCCATTAACCAAAAAACATGAGTTTTCAATCTTGCTAAGAGGACGCTTAGGGTATGGTAATGGTTACGGGAAAACGGATGGTAACGATAACTTGTTCCCATTCTATGAAAACTATTATGCAGGTGGCTTTACCACTTTGCGTGGTTTTGGATCTAACTCGGCTGGACCGAAAGCGATTTATAACGATGCGACAGGCTGTAATGGCAATAATGGTGGCAACAACCGCTGCTATAGCGCAACAGATGACTCTGTCGGTGGTAACGCGGTCGCGCTAGCCAGTGTAGAGCTGATTGTACCGACGCCATTTGCCTCTGATGAAACTCGTAGCCAAATTCGCACCAGCATCTTCTTCGATATGGCCAGCGTTTGGGATACAGAGTTCGATTACAAAGATGGGAAACTCGGTTATGGTGATCAGTATTATTACGATTACTCAGATCCAATGAATTACCGTTCCTCTTATGGTGCGGCACTACAGTGGATGTCACCTATGGGGCCATTGGTATTTTCAATTGCCAAACCTATTAAAATTTATGAAGGTGATAATGAAGAGTTCTTCACTTTCACGATCGGCAGAACATTCTAATTAGAGGACAGTATTTTGAAAAAAGCGATTCAAGCGGCAGGATTGGGCCTAGTTGTACTGAGTTCATCATTTTTTGCGCAAGCCGCTGAGGCGGCGCAGAAAGTAGGTTACATTAATACCGCGCAAGTATTCCAAGCATTACCTCAACGAGAAGTTGTGCTGCAAAAATTACAAGAAGAGTTTAAAGATAAAGGGGCAGAGCTACAGTCAATTCAAGCTGAAGCAAAAACCAAAATTGAAAAACTTAAACGTGATGGCGAACTGCTAGGTCAAGATGAGATCGAGAAGCTGCGTATTGAAATTGGTCAATTAGACAGCAAGTACAAAATCAAAGCGCAAGCGTTAGAGCAAGCCTCAGCGCGTCGTGAGAGTGAAGAGAAGCAAAAACTCTTCATGGTGATTCAAGACGCTGTGAAGAAAGTTGCGGAAAAAGAAGGTTATGACATCGTTGTTGACGTGCAAGCTATGCAATATGGTAAGCCGGACTACAACCTATCAGAGAAAGTAATTAAACAACTAAAATAATATTATTATGGCAAAACTGACTTTAGCCGAATTGGCAACCATCACTGGGGGAGAGCTGTTTGGTGATGGCTCTGCGACAGTTTCCGCTGTCGCACCTATGGATAAGGCGCAGGAAGGTTACGTAACTTTCCTCTCTAATCCCAAATATAACAAACACCTTGGTCAATGCCGCGCAACGGTGATTATGGTCAAGGCTAGTGAACGTGAATTGTGTACAACCAATGTATTGGTCGTCGCTGATCCATACGTTGCTTTTGCAAAGGTGGCGCAAGCGCTGGACACGACACCGCGACCTGCGAGTGGTATCAGCTCTTCTGCGGTTGTTGCACCGGATGCCCAGCTAGGGCAGAACGTTTCTATTGGTGCAAACGCGGTCATTGAGACGGGCGTGCAACTGGGCGATAACGTCTCCATTGGTGCCGGCTGTTTCATCGGTAAAAACGCCAAAATTGGCGCTAACACCCAGTTGTGGGCAAATGTCAGCGTTTACCACGAAGTGGAAATTGGCTCGGCGTGCCTTATTCAGTCAGGTGCTGTGATTGGTTCTGATGGTTTTGGCTATGCCAATGAGAAAGGTGAGTGGATTAAAATTCCGCAAATTGGCACAGTCCGGATCGGTAATCGAGTTGAAATCGGTGCCTGCACGACAATTGATCGTGGCGCATTAGATGACACGATTATTGAAGATAACGTCATTCTCGATAACCAATTACAGATAGCACATAACGTCTGTATTGGCTATGGCACTGCAATTGCTGGCGGTACCATCATTGCTGGCAGCACCCACATAGGTAAATATTGCATTATTGGTGGTGGTACTGTCATCAATGGCCATATCGAGATTGTCGATGGGGTCACTATTACTGGCATGGGGATGGTGATGCGTAGCATCACCGAGAAAGGCATGTTCTCTTCTGGTATTCCGTTGCAACCGAACAAAGAATGGCGTAAAACTGCCGCTCGCGTTCACCGTATCGAAGATATGCACAAGCGACTTAAAGCACTTGAAAAGTACTTAGAGCAGGAAGCGGAATCCTAATTCTACTTTTTCCCGATTAGGCTCGCCAATTGCGAGTCTTTTTCGTCTATAATGCCAAATAATTTTTGAAAGTTTTACTGTATAGGAATATGACTTTGACGACTGAAACGAAAACGATGCACATCACTGAAATTCAGAGGCTGCTTCCTCACCGTTACCCATTTCTGTTGATTGACCGTGTAATTGACTTTGAAGAAGGCAAATACCTTGTTGGCTTGAAAAATGTGTCAGTTAATGAACCTCAGTTCACTGGTCATTTTCCGCAGTTACCTATTTTTCCAGGTGTACTGATTTTAGAAGCAATGGCACAAGCAACGGGCCTACTAGCATTCAAAACCTTTGGTGCACCGAAAGATAACGAATTGTATTACTTTGCTAGTATTGATAATGCGAAGTTTCGTAAACCTGTAGGTCCTGGCGACCAACTGATCATCGAAGTGCAGTTCATTAAAGAGCGTCGTGGTATTGCGTTGTTTAATGGCGTAGCGAAAGTTGATGGTGAGGTTGTGTGTTCAGCTGAAATGAAATGTGCTCGTAGAGAGTTTTAATATGATTCATGAAACTGCACAAATCCACCCAAGTGCGGTGGTTGAAGATGGCGCTATCATCGGAGCTAACGTCACTGTTGGTCCATTTACTTACATCACCTCTGGGGTAAGCATTGGCCAAGGTACGGAAGTGATGTCGCATGTGGTCATCAAAGGAAACACCGTCATTGGTGAAGAGAACCGTATTTTCCCTCACGCCGTCATTGGCGAAGAGAACCAAGATAAGAAGTATGGTGGTGAAGATACGCGAGTCGTCATTGGTGATCGCAATGTTATTCGTGAAGCGGTGCAAATTCACCGTGGTACTATGCAAGATAAAACACAAACAGTTGTTGGCAACGACAACCTATTGTGTGTGAATGCCCATATTGCGCACGATGTGATTGTTGGTAATCATACGCACATTGGTAACAACGCAATTCTTGGCGGCCATGTGACGGTCGGTGATTATGCTGGTGTTATGGCGTTATCGGCGATTCATCCTTTCTGTAGCGTTGGTGCTTATGCCTATATCGGTGGTTGTTCTGCTGTGGTGCAAGATGTCCCTGCTTACGTGTTAGCACAAGGTAACCATGCTTCACCATTTGGCCTTAACCTTGTTGGTTTGAAGCGAAATGGTTTTGAAAAAGCTGAAATTCGCGCGTTACAAAAAGCGTATAAAGAGATTTACCGATCAGGTAAAACGCAAGCAGAAGTCTTACCTATATTGGTTGAGATGGCGAAAGAGTACCCATCGATTCAGCGTTTTACTGATTTACTAGAAAAAACTGAACGTGGCATTATTCGTTAGCTCGCCACTGAGTTTTGATTAATATCCGAAGATCGCTACTTGTTTAGCGATCTTTTGTCTTTTTGACGCCGCATAACGGCTGAGCGGATTCTGTTAGGAAACGATATGCACTCACATGAAAATCCCCTAAGAATCGGTATTGTTGCCGGAGAGCTTTCTGGCGATACATTAGGAGAAGGCTTCATTCAAGCCATCAAGCAGCAATACCCCAATGCACAATTTGTCGGTATTGGCGGCCCTAAAATGATTGCTCAAGGTTGTGAATCTTTATTTGATATGGAAGAGCTAGCCGTGATGGGTCTGGTTGAGGTGCTTGGCCGCTTACCGCGTTTACTGAAAGTTAAAGCGCAGTTGGTGAAGTATTTTAAAGCCAATCCGCCGGATGTGTTTGTTGGTATTGATGCACCAGATTTTAATTTACGACTAGAGCTTGATCTCAAAAAAGCGGGCATCAAAACCGTCCACTATGTGAGCCCATCTGTATGGGCATGGCGTCCCAAACGTATTTTTAAAATCGATGCGGCGACCGATCTAGTGTTGGCATTTCTTCCGTTTGAAAAAGCGTTTTACGACAAGTATCAGGTTGCGTGCGAATTTGTCGGCCATACACTGGCCGATGCCATTCCACTGCAACCCGATAAAATTGCCGCTCGTGAACTGTTGAAATTAGAGACAGATAAACAGTGGCTGGCTGTGCTACCCGGTAGCCGAGGGGGAGAAGTCGGTTTAATTGCCAAGCCATTTATTGAAACATGTCGACAAATCAAACAGAAATACCCTGATATTGGTTTTGTGGTAGCTGCCGTCAATCCCAAACGTAAACAGCAGTTTGAAACCATTTGGCAGGAGATCGCCCCAGAGCTCGATTTTGTTATTATTGAAGACACCGCGCGTAATGTCATCACGGCTGCAGATGCTGTGCTGCTTGCCTCTGGCACAGTCGCACTGGAATGCATGTTGCTCAAACGGCCGATGGTGGTGGGATACAAAGTGAACTGGCTTACCGGATGGTTGGTTCAGAAGCTTGCGATAACCGAATTTGTTTCACTGCCCAATATTTTAGCCGGAGAAGAACTGGTTCCTGAGTTCATTCTTGATGAATGCGACCCGCAACATCTGTTTCCTGCGGTCGATAGCATGCTTAGCCGTGATAATTCCTCTTTAATTGAACGTTTTACTGAAATGCATCACTGGATCCGCAAAGGCGCCGATCAACAAGCTGCCAAAGCGGTTTTAAGCTTGATTAACCGTTAACGATAAAAAAAGAGCGATTGAAAAATAACGAGAGGAAAATAGACAAGATGGCAGAACAAACACTGACTCCTTTTGAATACCCTAAGGGCTATGTTTTGATTGCAGGAGTGGATGAAGTTGGTCGAGGTCCATTAGTGGGCGACGTAGTGACTGCCGCAGTAATCTTGGATCCGAATAATCCGATTGAAGGTTTAGCAGACTCGAAAAAGTTATCAGAAAAAAAACGCCTAGCGCTTTTTCCTGAAATTCAACAAAAGGCGCTCGCTTGGTCTGTTGGCCGCTGTTCACCAGCTGAAATTGATGAGCTTAATATTCTTCAAGCGACTATGGTGGCGATGCAACGCGCGATTGCAGGTCTAGCGATTCAACCTGATTTGGCTTTAATTGATGGCAACCGTGTCCCACAATTACCGATGCATGGTATCGCAGTCGTCAAGGGTGATATGCGTGTGGCGCAAATCAGCGCCGCCTCAATCATTGCTAAAGTGGTACGCGATAAAGAGATGGAAGCGCTCGATAAATTGTACCCACAATTTGGCTTTGCTCAACATAAGGGCTATCCAACTAAAGCGCATTTTGCCGCGATCGAACAACATGGCGTCATCGCAGAGCACCGTAAAAGCTTTAAGCCAGTGAAACGCGTGCTGGGAATTGACTAATTGCGGGTGTCAGCCACGAGCAGATTCGCGTAGAATAACCGCCAAATCTTGTACCAAACCTAGCATCTAGGATTTTATTGCATGCCAGAACCAAAGTTTGTCCACCTTCGTGTCCACAGCGACTTTTCTATGATCGATGGCTTGTCCAAAGTGCCACCGCTTGTGAAAAAAGTGGCCGAGATGGGGATGCCTGCCGTAGCGTTGACCGACTTCACGAACTTATGTGGTTTGGTCAAATTTTATGGTACCGCTCATAACTGTGGGGTAAAGCCGATTATCGGTGCAGATTTTGTCATGCAATCCGAGGAGTTTGGTGATGAGCTCACCAAGCTGACGGTTCTAGCGAGTGATAATGTTGGTTACAAAAATCTGACCTTACTGCTCTCCGATGCTTATCTACGCGGTCATGTGCAACACCTACCTGTGATTGATAAAGCGTGGCTAGTGAAATATGCAGAAGGCTTGATTGTGCTTTCGGGTGGAAAAAGTGGTGAAATAGGCAAAGCACTGCTTAAAGGTAATCAGGCGTTAGTCGATAAATGTGTCGAGTTTTATCAAACTCATTTTGTCGATCGTTTTTACCTTGAATTGACTCGCACAGGGCGAGCCGACGAAGAGAGCTATCTGCACTTTGCTCTAGAATTGGCTGAAAATAACGATCTGCCCGTCGTTGCAACCAATGAAGTGGTGTTTCTCAGCGAAGAGTTTTTTGAAGCGCATGAAATTCGAGTAGCGATTCATGATGGCTACACCATGGAAGATCCTCGTCGGCCAAAAAATTACAGCCCACAGCAATATTTGCGCACCGAAGCGGAAATGTGTGAGCTGTTTGCCGACATTCCTGAAGCGCTGCAAAACAGTGTTGAGATTGCCAAACGGTGTAATGTTACCGTCCGTTTGGGGGAATATTTCTTGCCCGCCTTCCCAACGGAAGGAATGAAAGAAACCGAATACTTGGTGATGAAATCACAAGAAGGCCTTGAAGAGCGTCTTGAATTTCTGTTCCCCGATCCTGATGTTCGCGCACAACGTCGCCCTGAATATGATGAACGGCTGCAAATTGAGCTCGAAGTGATTAATAACATGGGATTCCCCGGTTATTTCTTGATTGTGATGGAGTTCATCCAGTGGTCAAAAGATAACGATATTCCGGTGGGACCGGGGCGCGGATCGGGTGCGGGTTCATTGGTGGCTTACGCGCTCAAAATTACCGATTTAGATCCACTACAATATGATTTACTTTTCGAACGTTTCTTGAACCCAGAACGGGTCTCAATGCCCGATTTTGACGTCGATTTCTGTATGGATAAACGTGACCAAGTTATTGATCACGTTGCTGAAATGTATGGTCGTGATGCGGTATCACAGATCATCACCTTTGGTACTATGGCTGCCAAAGCGGTCATTCGTGACGTGGGACGCGTGCTTGGTCATCCGTTTGGATTTGTCGACCGCATTTCAAAGCTTATTCCACTAGATCCAGGAATGACACTCGAAAAGGCGTTTAAGGCTGAACCCGCGTTACCTGAGCTGTACAACAATGACGAAGACGTCAAAGAGCTGATTGATAAGTGCCGAATTCTAGAAGGTTGCACGCGTAACGCCGGTAAGCATGCGGGTGGGGTGGTGATCTCCCCAACCACAATTACCGACTTTTCGCCGATTTATGCGGATGCTGAAGGGCATTTCCCCGTCACTCAATTTGATAAGAACGATGTTGAAACCGCAGGCTTGGTCAAGTTTGACTTCTTAGGTCTACGCACCTTAACCATTATCGATTGGGCACTAGGGCTGATTAACCCGCGCTTACAACGAGAAGGCAAAGAGCCCGTTCGTATTGAAGCTATCCCGTTAGAAGACCCAGTTTCATTTCGTGTATTGCAAAATTCTGAAACCACCGCGGTATTCCAGTTAGAATCGCGCGGCATGAAAGATCTGATCAAACGTCTCCAGCCAGACTGCTTCGAAGATATCATTGCACTAGTGGCCCTGTTTCGCCCAGGGCCTTTGCAATCGGGTATGGTGGATAACTTTATCGACCGTAAACATGGCCGAGAGGCGATCTCCTACCCAGATGAAAAATGGCAACATGAGTCATTAAAAGAAATTCTAGACCCAACCTACGGCATCATCTTGTACCAAGAGCAAGTGATGCAGATCGCCCAAGTCCTAGCCGGATACACATTAGGCGGCGCGGATATGCTGCGCCGTGCGATGGGTAAGAAAAAGCCAGAAGAGATGGCCAAGCAGCGGGCGATTTTTGAAGAAGGTTCGATAAAAAACGGCGTGGATGGCGAATTGTCGATGAAAATCTTCGACTTAGTAGAAAAATTCGCCGGTTACGGGTTTAACAAATCGCACTCTGCGGCTTATGCTCTGGTTTCTTATCAAACCTTATGGTTAAAAACCCACTACCCAGCCGAATTTATGGCGGCAGTAATGACGGCCGACATGGACAACACCGAAAAGGTGGTTGGCTTAGTGGATGAATGTTTACGCATGAATCTTAAAGTGTTACCACCGGATATTAACGCCGGCTTGTACCGCTTTAACGTCGATGAAAATGGCGCGATTGTCTATGGTATTGGTGCGATCAAAGGTGTGGGTGAAGGGCCGATTGAAGCGATTTTAGAAGCGCGCACAGCCGGCGGCTATTTTAAAGATTTGTTTGATTTTTGCGCCAGAATTGATCTGAAAAAAGTCAATAAGCGTGTGATTGAAAAGCTTATTTATGCGGGTGCTTTGGATCGTTTAGGCCCACACCGTGCTGCTATGATGGCCTCATTAAATGATGCTGTGAAAGCGGCCAGCCAATTCCACCAAGCTGAAGCCTTTGGTCAGGTTGATATGTTTGGTGTATTGACTGATGCGCCAGAAGAAGTAGAACATAAATATACGCAAGTCCCCGAGTGGCCTGAGAAAGTTTGGCTTGAAGGTGAGCGTGATACATTGGGCCTTTATTTGACCGGGCATCCAATAAACGCACATATTAAGGAACTTGCGAAGTACACCAGTTGTCGACTAAAAGATGCTACTCCAACACGACGCGATCAATCTGTGACCTTAGCGGGGTTGGTGATTGCTGCCAAAGTGATGACCACCAAGCGTGGTACGCGGATTGGCATCATGACGTTAGATGATCGTTCTGGGCGCATGGAAGTGATGTTATTCTCTGATGCGTTAGAGCGGTATGCAGAGCTGTTAGAAAAAGATAGAATTTTAGTGATTTCTGGACAGGTCAGCTTTGATGACTTCAATGGTGGCCTTAAAATGTCGGCGCGCGAAGTCATGGACTTGGACAGTGCGCGTGAAAAATATGCCCGTGGTTTGTCAATATCGATTGAACAATCACAGATAGACAGCCAGTTTTTTGAGCGCTTTAGTCAGATCTTAGAGCCTCACCGAGCAGGGACTATACCTGTCAATGTATACTACCAACGCGCAGAGGCGAGAGTGCGACTCACTCTTGGTACGCAGTGGCGTGTAACCCCAAGTGATACATTGTTAGACGAATTGAAACAGCTACTTGGCAAAGATCAGGTAGAACTCGAATTTAACTAAAATTTGGCGTCAAATATGTTGAACGCTGAGTATAAAAGGATCGGTAGATGAGCCTAAATTTTCTAGAATTTGAAAAACCAATTGCTGAACTTGAGGCTAAAATTCAGGCGCTACGCGACGTGTCTCGCCATGGTGGTGATAAGTCCGTTGATCTCGACAAAGAGATCGAACAGCTAGAAAAGAAAAGCTTAGAGCTTAAGAAGAAAATCTTTGGTGATTTAGGGGCATGGCAAGTAGCTCAATTGGCACGCCATCCACAACGCCCTTACACGCTTGATTACATCAACCATGTCTTTACTGAGTTTGACGAGTTGGCTGGTGATCGCGCTTTTGCTGATGACAAAGCGATTGTCGGCGGCATTGCTCGTTTAGAGGGACGTCCGGTGATGGTGATTGGTCACCAAAAAGGACGTGAAACGAGAGAGAAAGTAAGACGTAACTTCGGAATGCCAAAACCAGAAGGTTATCGTAAAGCACTGCGTTTAATGAAAATGGCTGAACGTTTTGGCATGCCTATTATTACCTTCATTGATACCGCAGGTGCTTATCCTGGTGTTGGCGCTGAAGAACGTGGCCAATCTGAAGCGATTGCTACAAACCTAAAAGTGATGTCAGGCTTGAAAGTGCCTGTAATTTGTAATGTTGTTGGTGAAGGTGGCTCTGGTGGTGCTTTGGCGATTGGCGTGGGTGACTACGTGAACATGCTGCAATATTCCACTTACGCGGTAATTTCGCCAGAAGGGTGTGCTTCAATCTTGTGGCGAGATTCAGATAAAGCGCCGCAAGCGGCTGAAGCTATGGGCTTAGTCGCTCCTCGCTTAAAAGAGCTTGAGCTGATTGATGAAATTATCGAAGAACCATTAGGTGGCGCGCATCGCGATCCAATACAAATGGCCGCCAACATGAAAGCAACACTGCTAAAACAGCTTGCTGATTTAGAGCCGCTGAATGAAGAAGCATTATTGGCTCGTCGTTATCAACGTTTGATGAACTACGGCTACTGCTAAATAGCAGAGCGGACAATAAATAAAAAGGGTTGGATTCTGTCCAGCCCTTTTTTATCAGCCCGATTTCAAGGCTGGTTTGCTTGGCGCGTTTCAAGGTAAACTGGCATCAATTCCTCTTAGCACTGAAAACCCATGTCTGAACTTTATTCGCTATTTTCACACGTTATCAATCGTCATCGCTTAGCAAGCAGCCAATTAGTCTTGGGTTTTAGTGGTGGCATGGACTCGCGGGTGATGCTTGAACTATTGGCGCAATATCGTGACGAAACCTCCTGTGAGTGCTGCGCTGTTTATGTTCATCATGGATTAAGTCAACATGCCGATGAGTGGGCCAAACAGTGCCAGCGCTGGGCCCAACACGCCGCGATCCCTTTTTTTATTGAACGGGTGCAACTCGATACCGCTAGCGGTGAAAGTGTGGAGTCATTGGCGCGTACGGCGCGTTACCAAGTTTTAGCGAAATACATTAACACTGACGATTTGTTGCTAACTGGACAGCATAGCGATGATCAGATCGAGACATTTTTGCTCGCGTTAAAGCGTGGTAGTGGACCCAAAGGACTCTCTTCGATGGCACAAGCGATGCCATTTGGCGCGGGGAAAATCGTCCGTCCTTTGCTTGCGGCGACTCGCGTACAGATCGAAAGCTTTGCCGTAACCCAGAATTTGGATTGGGTCGAGGACGAAAGCAACCAAGATACCCGTTTTGATCGTAATTTTATCCGCCATCACATCACGCCAGTTCTTACGCAGCGCTGGCCGCATATTCACCAAGCGGTTGCTCGTAGTGCGACATTGTGTGCTCAGCAGCAGGTGTTGCTTGAAGAGCTGCTACAAGAGGCAATGCAAGAGGCAAAAATGCCTGATGGTAGTTTATCAATTACCGCGCTTTCTCATCGCAGCGAATTAGCACGCTATCAATTGCTAAGAATGTGGCTTGCTCAATTGGGGGAGCCAATGCCGACTCAAGAACATTTAGCGATGATTTGGCAACAAGTGGCGTCTGCGCGTATTGATGCGAATCCTCGGCTTAAACTAGGGCAAAGTGAGATCCGCCGTTTTGACCAAAAGCTATATTGCATCCAAACTTATCAAGACATTTCAGATTGGCAGGCGATGATTGTGCCCGATCAATCATTAACCTTGCCTGATGGACTAGGAAATCTGAGGTTATCGTCTCATGGTGCTAGCAAGGAAATAGCCTTGCCTGATGATTGCCATCAATTAAGCGTTACGTTTAATCCTGAAGGGCTGGCAGCATGTCCTGTCGGACGAGTGGGAAGTCGAAAGCTAAAAAAATTGTTCCAAGAGCATGGCGTGCCGAGTTGGTTACGACGAAGAACGCCAATATTGATGCATCGGAATCAAGTGGTTGCGATTGCAAATTTATTTGTTGATCGTGACTTCAGTGGGCAAGATTGTGAACTCATCTGGGACAAATGAACGCTTTTCATGCAAAATTCGTATAAAACATACCATGAATATGGACATAAAGGTGGAGCAATGAAAAAAGTCGCGATTGGAATAGTTATGGGTTTTACGTTGTTAGCGGGAAGTGCGTTTGCTGGAGACCCAGCCGCAGGGCAAGCCAAAGCGGCTATCTGCGCGGCGTGTCACGGCGCAGACGGGATAGCCCTTATTCCGGGATATCCAAATCTAAAAGGGCAAAATGAGCAATACCTTATCTCATCAGTTAAAGCCTACAAGAATAAAGAGCGTAATGGTGGTTTAGCCGTCGTAATGCAAGCGCAAGCGGCAATGCTCAGTGATGCCGATATTGAAAACTTAGCGGCCTATTTCGCAAGTCTTAAGTAAATGGCAGTGAACGGGTTTCAATCAGCCCAGGCGTTGCTTGGGCTTTTTATTGATTGTTTTTTTTTGCTAGCAGATAATGCCACCAATTGACGAAAGTGTAAGGGATGAACATGAAAAAAATCGAAGCCATTATTAAGCCATTTAAACTTGATGACGTCCGCGAAGCGTTAGCTGAAGTCGGGATCACGGGTATGACTGTTTCTGAAGTAAAAGGATTTGGTCGTCAGAAAGGGCATACTGAATTGTACCGTGGCGCTGAGTACATGGTGGATTTCTTACCTAAAGTGAAGCTTGAAATTGTAGTGACTGACGATGTCGCTGATCGCTGCGTTGACACCATTATTGAGACGGCGCAAACGGGAAAAATTGGTGATGGTAAAATTTTCATTACTAATATTGAACGAGTGGTACGAATTCGTACCGGTGAAGAAGACGAAGACGCTATTTAGCCGTACACCGAGAAGAAGGGAGCCAATGGCTCCTTTTTTGTCTCTTTATTAATACATCCCTACCAATTTTGTTGAACGTTATGAAAAGAAAATATCTGCTTGTTTTGCCGCTGTTGCTGATTACCGCGGCTGTGATTAGTTTTTTCTCTATTTTTACTATTCCTTCAACGCCGCAATTGTTGACTATTGATGGGAAAAACGCTTCATCTCCACTGATTTGTTACGATAATCCAAACGCTCGCGCAATTGATGTGCGTGGTCAGCTTAATGTACTGGTTTGGAATATCTATAAACAAAATAGAGCAACATGGCAAAGTGAGCTGGATAAATTCAGCCAAGATGCCCAATTGATGTTGCTACAAGAAGCGAGCATGAGCTTGTCATTGAAAGAGTGGATCAGCCAAAAGCAGTGGGGAGGGACACAAGCGGATGCTTTTCGTGTTTTTGGTGAATCAGCCGGAGTGTTAAATCTTGGCAGGCAGATGCCAGTATTAGCGTGTGCTTACACCGAATTAGAGCCTTGGTTACGCTTACCCAAATCGGCGATTTACGCCCTGTATCGTTTAAGTGATGGTCAGACTCTGGCGGTTGTAAACCTGCATGCAGTGAACTTTACCTATGGAACGCAAGAGTATACCAATCAGTTGGAAGCGCTACTCGTTCAATTAAAAACACATCAAGGGCCAGTGATTGTCGGTGGCGATTTTAATAGCTGGAGTCAAGCAAGAATGGACACATTAACCGCTGCATTAAATCGTGTGGGTTTGAAGGAAGTGTTGTTCGAACCCGATCACCGTGTTCAGTTTGTGACGGGCTTGGTGCTTGATCATCTTTTTTATCGTGGTTTAACACTGCTCAATGCAAAAGCGCCCGTAACGGACGCTTCTGATCATAACCCACTATTGGCGAGTTTTAGTTTATAACCACTTTCTAGCTGATGGCGATGTACAGCGCCCAAATCAGGTAATAGCCAATCCAAGGCAGCGCCGAAATCACCAGAGCTTGGCCGCGTTCAAGCTCTGTCCATGCACCCACCGCCGCGTAGCCAAGTACGATGTACCAAGGCAAAAGCAGTGGGAAGGAGCTGGCAAATTGAGACCAATCATTAGTCAGTGGCAACTTAATTAGGCCATTTAAACTGTTAAGGTCAGCAGCGTAAGTCATCACGTGGCCATGTTTGAGTAATAAGCTCGCGTAACTGGCGAGATCACCCAACACGGCTGGGAAAGTGATGACAGCACTTGCGGCAAACCAACGCCAGAAACCGTGCTGATGTTGGCTCTGCTTGGTCGCCAAATTGAACCACAATGCCAACATGAAAATCGTTAGCGTGCGGCCTACCACATCGCTGATAATTTCGCTGGCCATCAAGGTGTTGGCATCTAACATTTCAAGCTGAGCGGGGTTGATCATAGCCAACTGCGCCGAGAGCCCAGCTTTTAACCATTCAAGGTTAACCACGTCAAAATAAGCCCCCCAAAATAGAAAGGGACTCAGGATTAAAAAGAGATAAGGTTGCCAACCCCACATGCCGCGTTGATAAAGGGCTAAAAAACAAGACGTGGGGGAACGGAAAATATCCACCAACATGATTAACGGGTTACTGGAAGGATTCATACACTGACCTTAGTGACATCGACGTAGAGCTTGAGTTTTTGACCCGGCTTTAAGTACTTTTGGTTTGCAAGCTCGTTCCATTTTACAATGTCGAGGCTTTTGACTTTAAACTTATTAGCGATGGCGCTGAGTGTATCGCCGCTACGCACTTGATAAAAGACGGTGCGAATGATGGCACCCTCACTGCTATTTTTCCAAATGACCAGTTTTTGGCCAATCTTCAACGTGTCTCTTGGCCCCATACCGTTCCATTTTGCTAAGGACTGATGGGAAACATTGTGCTGTTTGGCAATGCTCCATAAGCTATCACCTTTGGCTACCGTATGAGACAGCTTATACTGACCACGGGCCATCGCTTGCGTTTTTGCCAAGCGGTTACTGGCACTGAGTGCGTATGCTTTTTCGTCTTTTACGGATGTTGGGATCATTAAATACTGCTCAACGCGAATGACGTTGCCATTGAGATTGTTGGCCGTCTGAATCACTTTGCTGGTGGTATTGTGCTGTTGAGCAATCACACTCAAGCTATCGCCGGATTTTACCTTGTAGCGTACTAACTTCATCCCCTTACCGCGATTCTCTTCAACTTTCTGAGCAAAGCGTTCCACTTTATCTACTGGGATAAGCAGTTGATGAGGTCCCGTCGGCGAGGTCGCCCATTGATTGTAAGCTGGGTTGTAACTTTGCAACTCTTTCACGCTCATTCCGGCGTAATTGGCGGCAATGGCAAGATCAAGCTGTTCTTGAGGGTCGACTAACGTTAACACTGGTTTGTTAGCGATTGCTGGGATTTCAATGCCATATTTTTCTTGATTGGCAACAATATCGGCCAGTGCGAGTAATTTAGGGACGTAGCCTGTGGTTTCATCGGGTAAGTCGAGTGAGAAAAAGTCGGTTGGTTTACCAGCCTTGTGATTTTTACGAATCGCGCTAGAGATCCGCCCACCACCGCTGTTATAGGCGGCAATCGCATGGCTCCAATCACCATCAAAACGCTTATTTAATGCAGTGAGATAATCCAAAGCCGCATCGGTGGCGGCGTCTACATCTCGTCTTCCGTCATACCAAAAATTTTGCTCTAGGCCATACATCTCTCCCGTACTCGGCACAAATTGCCACAGCCCCGCAGCGCTACCGTGTGAGTAGGCAAAGGCATCAAACGAGCTTTCAACAATAGGTAAGAGTGCTAACTCAAGTGGTAAGCCGCGCTGCTCAATTTTCTCAGTGATAAGGTAAAGAAATGGCTTTGCTCGCTCGGCAACAGTTTGTAGGTGATTAGGGTGTTTAAGATACCAAGTTCGATAATAATTCACTGATTTATGATCTGGGATATCCATCGACAACTGCATTGCGATGCGCTGCCATACGTCCGCTTGCTCTTGTGGCGTGATCACTTTCGGCGTTGTCTTTTTTGCAGATGACGACTTTTGTTTAGCCATCTCTTTTTGTGTCTGAATCTGAGGGCTATTTGCCTCTTTGGCATTTGGCGCTGTTGTTTGGTCTGTTGGCTGAGTGATTTGGCACCCCGCTAACAAGAGCACCATCACCCAGCTAAATTGAAATCGCATCTATCTCAGCCCTTTGACTTAATGGCTGCTGATAATACTTGGCACTTTATTGCTATGACAAGCAGCAAATCGTCAAAATTCGTTCTTCCACTCACGTAACGCGGTAAAAATTGATAGAGGATCGGTTTGTTGAGTACGATTCGCGACGGATTTCATCACACTCTCTTGCTGGGTCCGCAAAAATGGATTGATCCATTTTTCTTGGCGGATCGTGGTCGGTAATGTCGATTTCTGCTGGGCTCGGAGCCGGTTGACGGTATCTCGATACTGTTGAAGTTGGTCATTATCGGGCTCAACGGCTAAAGCAAATGCGACGTTACTTGCGGTATATTCGTGCGCGCAATAGACCTCAGTCTCTTCTGGCAATGCGGCAAGTTTACACAGTGACGTAAACATTTGCTCCATTGTGCCCTCAAAAACACGGCCACACCCTGCGGAGAACAGTACATCGCCACAAAACAGTTTATTGTCACCGACATAGCCAATGTGACCTTTTGTGTGTCCTGCGAGATCAAGCACCATAAAGATTTCATCGAATAGTTCTAGCTGATCGCCAGCTTCAACCGCGTGCGTTAAGGTAGGAATAGGTTCATGAGCGGGACCAACAACGTTAATGCTGGGAAACTGGCGAACCAGTTCTGCAACACCACCAATGTGATCATGGTGATGGTGGGTAATTAATATTGCTTCGAGCGTTAATTGATGCTTCGAGAGGTACTCAAGCACTGGTGCTGCATCACCGGGATCGACCACAGCACAACGCTGATCGCTATTTTGGATCAGCCAGATGTAATTATCATTAAATACGGGTATGCTTTTGATCTGTAACATGAGTATCTCCAATCACCGAGGTGAAATAGGTTATCGATGAAGCCAGCGCGTAGCGAAAAAAAATTAGATAAGCCTCATTCTTGGTCCCAACTTAAAAATGGCCAGTGGGTTAGTGATTCTATTCAGACTCGGCTTGATGAATGGTGCTCTAAATTATTTGGCTATCATATGCTTAAGCTCGGTGGTTTGAGTTGTGAGCTTGCCAGTTGCAACTGCAATATTCAACACCAAGTTCATCTTGATATTGAAAACCCACTCCATACGGTGATTGCCGATAGCTACGAACTGCCTTTTCTTGAAAAGAGTTTTGATGTGGCTATTTTAGCGCACCAACTGGATTATTGTGGCGATCCGCACCGTATCTTACGCGAAGTTGATCGCGTGATGATGGATGATGGCTACATCATTATTACGGGGTTTAATCCAATCAGTTTTACGGGGATCGCAAGTTTGATGCCTTGGCGAAAACATAACTTACCTTGGAGCGGTCGTATGTTTACCGCTAATCGGATTAAGGACTGGCTGAGTGTCTTGAACTATCAAGTGATTGACTGTGACCAATATGCCCTTTTCCCGATGCAAAAATATCAACCCATGTGGGCGTGGTTGGAAAATGGTATTGGCGACTGGGCCGCTCCATTTGGTAGCCTGTATTTCATCGTAGCGCGCAAACGTACTTATCCCTTGAAACCGATTAAACCTCATTGGCGTTTTAAACGGCGTCTTTCGCCAGTTAGCCTGAACTACCGTTTATCAACTCAGAATCAAGATAAGGCCTGTGACCCTTATTCGGATGCTTGATACCCAATATCGTCTTCGGTTGGGTTTTCTGCTGCATTGCGTGCTAATTCATCGCACATTTCATTTTCACGATGACCCGCATGGCCTTTCACCCAGCGCCAGTCAATGGTGTGGCGGGCGCTTTCTTTATCAAGTGCTTGCCATAAATCGGCATTCTTCACTGGTTTTTTATCCGATGTTTTCCAACCGCGTTTTTTCCAGTTGTGGATCCACTGAGTAATACCTTGACGAACGTATTGGCTGTCTGTGGTGAGAATAACATTACATGGCTCTTTCAGTGTTTGCAGTGCAACCACTGCCGCTAACATTTCCATTCGGTTGTTAGTGGTGAGTCGGTAGCCTTTGGCTAACGTTTTTTCGGTTTCTTTGTAACGAAGGACAACCCCATAACCACCCGGGCCAGGATTACCTAAGCAAGATCCATCAGTGAAAATTTCCACCTGTTTTGTCATGATTTGATACTATTAGGTTACGCACATTATTGGCATAGTCTGACATACATATCCTTATGAATACTAGCAGCAATTCCCAATCCCAACGTATCGTCGTTCTCGATACGGAAACCACGGGTATGAACCGTGAAGGCGGCCCTCACTATGAAGGACACCGCATTGTTGAAATCGGTGCCGTTGAAATTATCAACCGCAAGCTGACAGGCCGCCACTTCCATGTCTACCTGAAACCCGATCGTGAGATTCAGTTAGAAGCGATCGAGATCCACGGTATTACCGATGAGTTTTTGATGGACAAACCGCAATATCGCGATGTGCATCAAGAGTTTTTAGATTTCATCAAGGGGGCTGAGCTGGTGGCGCACAACGCTCCCTTCGACGTCGGTTTTATGGATTACGAGTTTCGCAAGCTCGACGCTAAAATCGGTAAGACGGAGCAGTATTGCAAAGTGACCGATACGCTTGCTATGGCAAAGCGTATTTTCCCCGGCAAACGCAACAATTTGGATATACTTTGTGATCGTTATGGTATCGATAACTCACATCGTACCTTGCACGGTGCATTGCTCGATGCGGAGATATTAGCGGACGTTTATCTGCTGATGACTGGCGGGCAAACCTCGTTACAGTTCAGTGCCGGAACGCGCAGTGATGGCAGTGTGGGAGGAGAGTCAATAAAACGAGCTGTCGCAGGTCGGAAAAAGCTAAAGGTTTTGCAGGCTTGTGCCGATGAATTACAAGCACACCAAGAAAGATTGGATCTAGTCGAAAAGAGCGGAAGCTGCCTTTGGCGTCAGTAGGAGAAAATATGTTGAGGATAATGGCAGCAGTGATTACGCTGATGTGGAGTACAGGCGTTTTTGCGGTGAATTCCTCCTCGATGTCGCTGCTCGACAATCGTTTCCGTGTGGATCCAACCATTTCACAAATTACTTTTGTTGTGTATCGCGAAAAGTCATCCCAACCCGTGGTGCTTGTGCGGCCTGATGGTAAGAAATATTACGCTTGGCAACATAGCGATAATGTGCGTTGGTATCAAGAACCCACAATGGATATCATTTCAATTGATAAGCCAATGCCTGGCCCTTGGCAGGCCATAGGCAAGGTTTCCTCACAAAATAGCATCAAGCTTATTTCTCATCTGCAACTTGATACTGATCTGTTTCCTACGCGCTTATACCTTGGTGAAGTGATAAAATTTACCGCGCGATTAACCTCCGACGGTAAGCCTTTATTGTTGAGAGACTTTCTCGATAGAGTCAACTTAAAAGTAACCTTTACTAAATACGTTGAAAATGAAGAAGATCTGATTAAAGAAGCGCGTCCATTACCGGAAGTGATTGGTGAATTTGCCGATGATGGACGTGGTTTAGATGAACAGCCAGGTGATGGCATTTTCACTGTAGCGCTGCCCATCACCCCAATGCCGGGTAAGTATCGCGTTAGGATCACCTCTGGCAACGGCGTGTTTTTACGCGCCCAAGAGCAAGAGGTGCTGGTTTACCCAGCTCCAGTATCAACCACCTTTATCCAATCTCGTGTTGATGGTGCGCCACATCAAATTGTTTTTTCGGGTGAGCAAGGAATGATAGCCCCAGGCTCCATCGTTGCCCATGTCGAACATGCGAATATTTATGATGATATCTTTATTACTGAGGGGCAGTCAGAAAAAGAGGCGCTAAAGTTAAGTTTAGAAATTCCATACAATGGAGACAACGGTAACTATCGTTGGTCTGGAAAGTTGTATGCGACAGAGCTTGCTAGCCAGCGCCCACTTTACTTCCCGCTTGCTGAGCATACTTACAGCGTGGTTGATGATGTCAACATTGAGGAGACTCGCCGCTTACAGATTGAAGAAGAAATCCAGCAGCGTAAGCTTGAACAAGAGCAGTTGATTATTCAGATGAGAGAAGAGGCAACGAGTCGCAGTATTATGTTCATTGTTATTGGTAATATTGGTGCGATATTGATTGGGCTTTTGGCGTGGTTTGTGATGCGTAAGATTAAAGCGAAAAAGGCGTTGCAACCCGAATTACAGTTGAATATGCCGAAGAAATAACAAGGAATGTTGCCGAGTTGGCAACCTCTTGATTCTGTATTCCAGTCATAAAAAAGGGCGTTGAAAACGCCCTTTGACATTCAATAAATTGACTTACGCAACATCATTTATTGCCGGATATTGAGGCTTTGCGGCCAGTTCCTGTGGCGCAAAATCATCGACATTAATGGTATACAAACGATGAGCCTCAGCTTCCGTTAATAGCTGTGCTTCTTGTTCGGTTAGAATTTTTTGTTGTAAGCCAATGGCGGCCACTTCATCTAAACGCAAAAATGGACGGCGTTGATTGGTGACGCTGCACACTTTATCGAACAAAGGCTCTGCACGTAAAATGATGTCCAGTGCTTGTTCAATCTTACCCGCCGCATTATGCGCCGTTGGGGCGAGATATTGGTTGCGACCAATGCGTGAACGAGTTTCACTCGGTGTTTGCAGGATCTGCGCAACTTGGCTATCTAATTTATCACTAGGTGCTTTGCGTACTCGACCAATCGGCATCAACAATATACGAAGTACCTTACCAATCGCTTTATTCGGGAAGTTGGCTAAGAATTCATCAATGGCGACTTCCGTCTGCTTCAAACTGTCTTGCAGACCCCAATGAACCAAAGGAAGATCCTCCACGGGACGACCATCATTTTCAAAACGCTTAAGTGTGGCAGAACTGAGGTAGAGTTGGCTCAAAATATCGCCAAGGCGTGCTGACAAACGCTCTTTACGTTTGAGAGAGCCTCCCAATACAGCCATCGAAATATCAGAAAGCAGTGCTAAGTTAGCGCTGTAACGGTTTAGTTGTTGATAGTAGCGTTTGGTTGCATCATTAGTCGGTGTAGATGAACCAAAACCATCGGTAACACCAAACCAAATACTGCGCACAAGATTACTCATGGTGAAGCTGACGTGACCTGCAAGAGCGGCGTCAAATTTCTCAACGGCATCAGAATCTTGTGAATAAGCGGCGTTCATTTCTTCTAAAACATAAGGATGACAACGGATAGCGCCTTGACCAAAGATGATCATTGAGCGAGTCAGAATATTGGCCCCTTCGACGGTTACGGCAATCGGTGCACCTTGGTAGCTGCGAGCTAAAAAGTTAGCAGGACCAATACAAATGCCTTTCCCGCCCACGATATCCATTGCATCAATAATGCTGCGTTGACCACGGTGGGTACAGTGGTATTTGACTATAGCGGAAATGACCGAGGGTTTTTCGCCCAGATCAATACCAGCTACGGTTAAATTGCTCGCCGCATCCATCACATAAGCGTTACCACCTAAACGTGCTAATGGCTCTTCGACACCTTCCATATGGCCAATTGGTTGCTTAAATTGACGACGAATCCGAGCGTAAGCTCCTGTTGCTAGCGCCGCAGTTTTAATTCCGCCCGTCGAGTTAGAAGGTAACGTAATGCCACGTCCAACCGATAAACACTCTACAAGCATGCGCCAGCCTTGCCCTGCCATGCTTGGTCCGCCAATAATGAAATCAAGCGGCACAAATAAGTCGTTAGCTCGTGTCGGACCATTTTGGAATGGAACGTTCAATGGCATGTGGCGATTGCCAATTTCAACTCCTTTTAAGTGGGTTGGGATGAGCGCACAAGTGATGCCAAGCTCTGTTTTATCCCCAAGTAAGCCGTCAGGATCGCGCAGTTTGAATGCTAGGCCTAATACGGTTGCAACCGGGGCGAGCGTGATGTAGCGCTTGTTCCACGTTAGGCGCATCCCTAACACTTCTTTTCCTTCCCATTTCCCTTTACATACCACGCCAAAATCAGGAATTGAACCTGCATCGGAACCTGCTTCTGGGCTGGTTAATGCAAAGCAGGGAATCTCTTTACCTTCCGCTAAACGTGGCAGGTAATGGTTTTTCTGATCTTCAGTACCATAATGTTGTAAAAGTTCGCCCGGGCCTAAAGAGTTCGGTACACCAACGGTGGATGAAAGCACTCCAGATACACCCGTTAGCTTTTGTAGCACAATGGATTGTGCATAAGCTGAAAATTCCAAGCCGCCGTATTGTTTTTTAATGATCATGGCGAAGAATTTATGATCTTTTAAATATTGCCAAACCTCAGGAGGTAAGTCGGCTAATTCATGCGTAACTTGATAATCGCTAACCATGGCACACACTTCGTTGACTGGTCCATCAATAAAGGCTTGCTCTTGTGCACTTAATGTCGGCGCTGCAATTTTGTGTAGTTTGTTCCAGTTCGGTTTGCCTTTAAACAGTTCAGCTTCCCACCAAACGGTTCCTGCATCTAATGCCTCTTTTTCGGTTTGTGACATTGCAGGCAGCACTTTTTTGAACAGTGTTAATGCTTTTTCGCTAATAACGCTTTGACGGATAGAGGGAACGGCTAATAAAGCGATAGCCGCTAAATACAGCAACCATCCAATCACCCCGGTGTAATCCAGCAGGGTAAGAACCACCATGGTTACCGTTAGCGCAACTAATGCGCTAAAAAGTGACATTCGGTGGTAGAGGCACACACCGAACACGGTGAGAAAACCAAGTATAGAGAGCAAGATGTCCATAATTTCATTCCTTTGAGACTGTATTCACGCCATTGCGGCTGATTTTTCTCAGTGCATTGGAAAGTGTTGTTAGTCGTCTCGTTTGTGTAAGTGGTCTAACCAGTTCTAAGTGTAATCAAATTATTAACGAAATGTAAAACCTTGTATTGTTCAAAAAGTGATCCATGTAGGGCAAAACCTCAAAATAAATAACCCATAGAGGGCTTTCTGGAGTGGGAAGCGGGAGAAAACAACAATTCTTGAAGTCGAACTATCGACAGAAAGGATGGTTTGGGTAAACTCAAGCCTGTTACTGGCTCTTGATTGATGGAGCCTATCGGTAAACAGATTAAAAAGAGAATATATCTATGTACCAGGATTTAATTAAAAGTGAATTGACCGAAGCGGCTGACGTGCTAAACAAATTTCTTAATGATGAGCATAACATCGCTCAAATTGAGGCCGCCGCAAAACTGATTGCCGACTCATTTAAGCAAGGCGGGAAAGTGCTCTCTTGCGGCAATGGCGGTTCCCACTGTGATGCAATGCACTTTGCTGAAGAGCTAACGGGGCGCTATCGCGAGAATCGTCCGGGTTATCCTGGTATTGCTATTTCAGATCCAAGCCATTTGTCTTGCGTTAGCAATGATTTTGGTTACGATTTTGTATTCTCTCGCTATGTGGAAGCGGTGGGTTCAAAAGGCGATGTCCTGTTTGGCCTATCGACTTCTGGTAATTCAGGGAACATTTTGAAAGCGATTGAAGCGGCCCAAGCCAAAGGGATGAAGACCATTGCACTGACCGGTAAAGATGGTGGGAAAATGGCAGGTTTAGCGGATATCGAGATTCGTGTCCCGCACTTCGGCTACGCGGATCGTATCCAAGAAATCCATATCAAGATCATCCACATCGTTATCCAACTGATTGAAAAAGAGATGGCGTAAGAAGTTCAACACCGTTCTTTTCTTTTAATGTGTTTGTGGTTGCAAAAGGGAGTGCATTAAACCATGTGTGAATTGCTCGGTATGAGTGCCAATGTGCCGACTGATATTTGCTTTAGTTTTACTGGGTTGATTCAGCGTGGCGGCAACACGGGGCCGCATCGTGATGGTTGGGGAATCACTTTCTATGAAGGGAAGGGGTTTCGTACCTTTAAAGATCCTAACCCTAGCTTTCAGTCAAAAATTGCAGAGCTTGTGCAGAGTTACCCTATAAAAAGTCGGGCAGTGGTTAGCCATATTCGTCAAGCAAATCGGGGTGGGGTGAATTTGGAAAATACTCACCCATTCACTCGAGAATTGTGGGGGAGATATTGGACGTTCGCTCACAATGGACAATTGGCGGATCACCAGCAGCTAGAAACTGGGCGCTATCGCCCTGTTGGTGAAACCGATAGCGAGCAAGCTTTCTGTTGGTTGTTAAAGCAGTTAGAAGCGCGTTATCCTGAACCGCCTCAAGATATGCTCAGTATGTTTCAATTCGTTGCGAAGTGTTGCGATCAACTTAAGCTGCAAGGTGTGTTTAATATGCTACTTTCTGATGGTGAGTTTGTGGTGACCTATTGCACGAATCATCTGTACTGGATTACTCGACGAGCTCCCTTTGGGAAAGCAAGTTTACTTGATGAAGATGTCGAGATTAACTTCCAAGAAGAAACAACGCCTGATGATGTTGTGTCAGTGATTGCGACTCAGCCACTGACGGGAAATGAAACTTGGCAACGAATGAAGCCAGGCGAATATGCGATTTTCCATTATGGCGAATACGTTGATGGCAATGCGCAGTCCTTAGCTGACATTCCGTTTGCCGCGGCAAAGCCAGGCTGCCAAGCACCCATTTAAGTTTTTTATTCTTAAGCTTGTCTATTTACTGCTGTTTGAATTGTATTTGAGATGACAATAAAAAAGGTTGCTGTTGAGGCAACCTTTTTCGCACTATTTAGAGATACGATTTATTCATCGAAAGCATAACCATGCATGCCAAGTAATTGTCCATCTAAATAGGCTTTACCTTCACGCATTTCCAAGCGTCCTTCAACGAACCATTGTGCCACTAGTGGGTAAATTCGATACTCTTGAGCTTGGACACGTTGAGTCAGAATCTCAACGGTATCTTCATCAAAAATAGGCACTTTTGCTTGTAGAATGACTGGGCCACCATCAAGTTGTTCAGTCACAAAATGCACACTGGTGCCATGTTCTTCATCACCCGCGTGAATCGCGCGTTGGTAGGTATTCAACCCAGGATATTTAGGAAGTAAAGAAGGATGAATATTGAGCATCCGTCCTAAATAGTGACGTACAAACTCACCACTCAGAATACGCATGTAGCCAGCAAGAATGATTAAGTCAGGCGCGTATTGGTCAATTTTCTCCATCAATACCGCATCAAACGCATCTCGCGTGTCAAAGGCATTTGGGTCAATATGCACCGCCGCCGCACCTGCTTTTTTAGCTCGTTCTAAGCCATAAGCAGTTGCTTTGTTTGAAAAAACAGCCGTTACTTTGCCATCTTTAATTTTCGTTTCACACGCATCAAGGATAGCCTGTAAGTTGGTGCCATTTCCTGAAACTAAAACAACAATACTTTTCATCAGTTATTTGATCTCTACTTGCTCTTCATCGAGTTGAGCTTCAGCAATATGACCGATAACCCACGCATTTTCGCCTTCCGCTTGCAGTAATTGAACAGCCGTTTGTGCTTGATCCATTGGAAGCGCAACAATCAGTCCGACACCACAGTTAAATGTGCGGTACATTTCGTGAGTGGTTACATTCCCTTTTTCTTG
The DNA here is from genome assembly GCF_963886625.1 of Vibrio sp. V23_P3S9T160. Taxonomy (NCBI): domain Bacteria; kingdom Pseudomonadati; phylum Pseudomonadota; class Gammaproteobacteria; order Vibrionales; family Vibrionaceae; genus Vibrio; species Vibrio sp. V23_P3S9T160. Next base: position 36,227 of record NZ_CAWPDB010000138.1, on the reverse strand, counting down.
CAGCCATTGGAAAATAATTGGCCATTCCCAGCTATTGCCGTCAATCACCGCTTTCGTCCCTTGTGGAAGAACGCGAGGAATGTTTTCCCAGAAACCACCGCCAGTAATGTGTGAAATGGCGTGAATATCGTGCTCGGCGATCATTTTAAGCGCTGATTTGATGTAAATCTTGGTTGGTGTCAGTAAGTGCTCACCAATCGTTTTGCCAGCCAAGTCTTCATTTTTGTCGGCACCTGATACTTCCAGGATCTTGCGAACTAATGAATAGCCGTTTGAGTGAGGGCCGCTAGAGCCAACCGCAATCAGAGCATCACCTGCTGCTACTTTTGAGCCATCGATGATCTCTTCTTTTTCAACCACACCGACACAAAAGCCAGCGACATCGTAATCTTCACCTTCGTACATACCCGGCATTTCAGCGGTTTCACCACCGATTAAAGCGCAACCTGCTTGCACACAACCATCGGCAATACCCGACACCACATCAGCAGCTGTATCTACATCCAATTTGCCCGTGGCGTAGTAGTCCAGAAAGAAAAGCGGTTCAGCACCTTGAACAATCAAATCGTTAACACACATTGCAACCAAGTCAATGCCAATGGTGTCGTGCTTATTCATATCCAATGCGAGGCGAAGTTTTGTGCCAACTCCATCGGTGCCAGAGACTAAAACAGGATGTTTATATTTGGTTGGTAGCTCGCAAAGCGCGCCAAAACCACCAATGCCACCCATAACTTCAGGGCGACGAGTGCGTTTGACGGCGCCTTTAATTCGTTCAACAAGTGCATTGCCTGCATCAATATCTACGCCAGCATCTTTGTAACTAAGAGAAGTGTTATTACCGCTCACGGGGAAGTCCTCGGTCATAAGTTGGATATGAAAACGGCGCTATTCTAACAGGGCTTAAAACAAAAAGGAAAACGTTTGCGTCAGTTTTTTTGTTTATAATTGGCACTGAAATTAGCATAAAAAGTGTGTACAATTCGAAGGTTTGTTTAAATGTCGTCGGAGATGAAAATGAAAGTTGTTGAAGTTAAACACCCTCTAGTTAAGCATAAACTTGGGTTAATGAGGGAAGGGGATATCAGCACTAAGCGTTTTCGTGAGTTAGCTACAGAAGTGGGTAGCCTACTAACTTATGAAGCAACCTCAGACTTTGAAACAGAAAAAGTGACGATTGAAGGCTGGAATGGCCCAGTTGAAATTGATCAAGTCAAAGGTAAAAAAGTAACGGTAGTACCTATTTTGCGTGCTGGTCTTGGCATGATGGACGGCGTTTTAGAGCACATTCCAAGTGCGCGGATTAGTGTTGTTGGCATCTATCGTGATGAAGAAACACTTGAGCCTGTCCCTTATTTCAACAAACTCGCTTCTAATATTGAGGAGCGAATTGCGCTTGTGGTTGACCCAATGCTGGCAACTGGCGGTTCCATGATTGCGACGATCGATTTGCTCAAGGAGCGCGGCTGTAACCAATTTAAAATTCTCGTTTTAGTTGCAGCGCCTGAAGGCATCGCGGCGTTAGAAAAAGCGCACCCTGATGTTGAGCTCTATACGGCGGCAATTGATGAGAAATTGAATGATAAAGGTTATATCGTTCCTGGTCTTGGCGATGCTGGTGATAAGATTTTTGGTACGAAATAAGCGTTAATTTTATGCTGTCTTAAAGGAGAAACGAAAGTTTCTCCTTTTTTATAGTTGCTTCGGTTTTTTATAGTTGTTTCAGTGATGCGTCATTACGGTCATTTTATTGCTCAACAGAATTAACGCATTGTTCGATGATTATTTTTTAAGACTTAACGTACTGCTTTTTCTGTGGCTATTAGCTGGCGCACCTTGTGATGAATTTGTGGGTCGGCGCGGTGCTCTTTTTGTATTTGGAGCATGGCGAAACTCATCGGCATTGCGTCCTTGGAACGTTTTTGGCTTTTGATTTCTGCGTGCCGTCGAGGTTTGATTTTGCTCACGACTATCAAACAGTTTTGCATCGGTAGCTTTGTGAATACGCTTACCTGTCACATCAAGCTTGGACGCGCCTTCCGTACCGCAAGAACTTTCGCACATTGCTAATATTTCAGCGACTTCCTCGTCGCTTAAATAACGCCATTCACCATTAGGGATACCGTCTAGGCTGATGTTCATAATACGAACTCGGCGTAGTTTAAACACTTCGTAACCTAAGGCCTCACACATACGACGAATTTGACGGTTTAACCCTTGTGTTAACACAATTCTAAAGGAGAACTTCGTTTCTTGGGTTACTTTGCAAGGCAGTGTCACCGTATCAAGAATTTCCACGCCAGAGGCCATCTTATGTAAAAATTCGTCGGTGATGGGTCTATCTACTCGGACGACGTACTCTTTTTCATGGTTATTACCAGCACGTAATATCTTATTGACTATGTCACCATCGTTAGTCAGAAAGATCAGCCCATCAGATGGTTTGTCTAATCGACCTATCGGGAAAATACGTTTGTGGTGGCCAATAAAATCAACAATGTTACCTGGAATATCGCGCTCTGTTGTGCAGGTGATTCCAGTCGGTTTGTTAAGGGCAATGTATATCGGTTTTTCTTTTGATTTTAATGGATTACCATCAATACACACCTCATCGTTCGGCGTGACTTTAGTGCCCATTTCCGGCAATAGTCCATTGATGGTTACTCGGCCTTGTTCAATTAACTTATCGGCCTCTCGACGAGAACAGAAACCAGTTTCACTGATGTATTTGTTTAAACGGATGGTGGCTTGTTGTGACATAGGTTGCTCTTACGTTTCCCAACGGCGGTGAATAAAAAGAAAGCAACACTCTGAGTGTTGCCTATTAACGTTGCGATATTTTAGCAGTTAATATTAATTAACCAAGGCGTTTTTAATGACACTCATGGTTTCCAGCCTTTCCCCATCACTTTTCCTCAACAAGATATAGACGGCATTGACGTCTTTATTTATGCGAAGAGGGAATGCTTTTATTTGTATGAGAAAATGGAAACTATTTTGAGACAGGTGTTCTTATCGAACCGACCTTGAGTAGCCGAATGATGCCATTCATCAAGAAGATAGAGTTATTAACGCGATAAAAAACCGGGGCAGACAGATAATCCACCCCGGTGCATAGCGTCACACTATTTTTCAATAGGTGCTAAGCGATCTAGTGAGGAGATTTGTCATTCATCACTTTATAAATGAAGAAACCGCCATAAAACAGCATAAGACCAAAAGCACCAAAGATTACTATCATTGAAGATAGTCCCACAGCATTACCAAATAGGAGATCAAGCCAAAAGTCCATGTTTCCTCCAAAGTTTCGAAGACACAGCCAAGTTAAAGTTTGCTCTGTTTGCTGACACTGATCTGGATCAATTATGTTGCATAGGTTAACTTGATGTTTCTATTGGTGTGTAATTAGTCACGTTTTTATGTGTATTTGATGGTGATTTAGCCAATGAGTTTGTTATTTGATGGAAATAAGATTAAAGGCTTGCGTCTTAGTTTTAGATGAGTAATATACGCATCCGTTCTAGGCAAAAAGCTCGGAACTGCTCGCTAAGTGCAGAGCAAAAATTTCGGTGAATAGCGCAGCTTGGTAGCGCATCTGGTTTGGGACCAGAGGGTCGGGGGTTCGAATCCCTCTTCACCGACCATATTTAAAAGCCTCGCAGTAATGCGGGGCTTTGTTACATTTGGAAGCGGTAAGTTTTTTCGTTACCAAAGAGAAAGGGGTTCGCCTCTTTCATTATCTGGCTCTTCACCGACCACATTAAAAGCCTCGCAGTAATGCGAGGCTTTGTTGCATTTGGAAGCGGTAAGTTTTCGTTACCAAAGAGAAAAGGGTTCGCCTCTTTCACTATCTGGCTCTTCACCGACCACATTAAAGGCCTCGCAGTAATGCGGGGCTTTGTTGCATTTGGAAGCGGTAAGTTTTTTCGTTACCAAAGAGAAAAGGGTTCGCCTCTTTCACTATCTGGCTCTTCACCGACCACATTAAAGGCCTCGCAGTAATGTGAGGCTTTGTTACATCTGGATGTGATCATTTTCATTACCAAAGAGAAAGGGTTTTCCTTTTCCTCTTTCTCTATCAGGCTCTTTCACTGTCCACCCTTCACAGAGTAAATTCAACTATTGAAAATAGCAGTCAATATTCCACGATAATAAATAGCATTAGGATGTGTATAAAACGTCACTTTAGCGCATTTTGACGTTTGATGAGTCATTACAATTTATGACCTATATCACGATTTAACCTGCCAAATCCCTTTAATGAACTTCTCGCCTTGTAGTGAGTAGTGATCTCTATTCATAAATTCATTTTTGTTATGCATTTTTATGTGATCTTTCTCAAGTTAAACTCGTCAAATAATAAATTACGGTTTTGACGTTAATTTTAATTTGTTGATTTTAAATGGTTTTATTCTGATTGTGTTTTAGGGAATTTGAACTGGATCACTTCGTGTAGCTAATTATTTTACGCTTAGAAATAACTCCTTGTATGGTGAATGCCTTAGGTCACAAGCCTTTATGCTTGTTGCTGTTTTGAGTCCTTTTAACAGGATATTGGGTTTTTATTTTAAAGGTAGGGTGAGTCAAATGTTGAAACCTAGTTTGATTGCTGTTTCGGTTATCGCCACATTATCAGGTTGCTCTTTGTTGCAATCACCAGAGCAGAAAGTAGTCGATGCGCTGGCGGAAAATTTGGATATTCATTACACCGTAGTAACCAATCACGGGGCAGATGAAGGATTGGCATGTCAGGCTCTCGAAGCGGAATGGGCATCGTGTAATAAAGTGAACATGACCTTGGTTAACCAAGGTGAAGCCGTGAATTCAAAGCAGTGGGCTATCTATTTCCACAGCATTCGACTGATTCTGGATGTTGAAAATGATCAATTCAAAATTACCCGTTTAACGGGTGATTTACATAAGCTTGAACCTACTGATAAATTTGATGGTTTTGCTGCGGGCGAAGAGGTTGTTTTGCCTCTGGTCGCTGAGTATTGGCAGTTGTTTGAAACGGACTTTATGCCGCGTGCATTCGTTGCGGCGCCCAATACAGAGCCTAAACTTATTGTATCTCTCAATACAGAGGACACGTCGTCATTTGTGCGTGGGCTTGAGGGCGACAATATAAAACGCACCACCAGCGATAATAATGTGTTTGCCACGGCCATCAGCCGATTTGAGAGAAATAGCGATGTATCACTGCAAGATGTATCAACGGCTCTGTTACCAACGCCTCTAAAAACAACGCTTGGTCAAGGTGTTGTTGACATTACTCGTGGCCTTAAGCTTGATGTGAAGGACTTTGCGACGGATCAGTTTTCAGCATTGCAGGCGCGTGCTAAAACGATTGGGCTGAAGCTTGATGGAGAGTTGGCGGTTGGTGTTGCGATTACACCGAGCGAATTTTCTGACCAGATGGCGACATCGGGTGCTTATGAGTTGGAGATTGCACCGAATGCTATCTCTATTCGTGCATTTGATGAGGCGGGAGCTTTCTACGCCGTTCAATCTATTTTGGGTTTAGTGGATAGCCAGAATGTCACAGCGCTGCCAGCGATCCGCATCGAAGATGCTCCACGTTTTGATTACCGTAGTGTGATGGTGGATGTCGCACGTAACTTCCATTCTAAGCAAGCGATTTTGGCCACGTTAGATCAAATGGCGGCTTATAAGATGAATAAATTACATCTTCATTTGACCGATGATGAAGGTTGGCGTTTAGAAATTCCGGGCTTACCTGAATTGACCGACATTGGTGGACAGCGCTGCTTTGATTTAGATGAGAAAAACTGCTTGCTGCCACAGCTTGGCTCCGGTCCAAATTCTGATAACTTTGGCTCGGGTTATTTTAGTCGAGCCGATTACATTGAAATCCTCAAGCACGCTAAAGCGCGCAATATTGAAGTGATCCCTGAAATTGATATGCCAGCCCATGCTCGCTCTGCGGTTGTTTCAATGGAGGCTCGTTTTGATCGTTTGAGCCAAGAGGGGAAAACCGAACAGGCTAGCCAGTATCGCTTGATGGATCCTCAAGACAGCTCCAATGTTACGACGGTTCAGTTTTATGATAAGCAGAGTTTTATTAACCCTTGTTTAGACTCGTCTAAACGTTTTGTGGATAAGGTGATCACTGAAGTGGCCTTGATGCACAGTGAGGCGGGCATGCCTTTATCGACTTGGCATTTTGGTGGCGATGAGGCGAAAAACATCAAATTGGGCGCGGGTTTCCAAGATATTAATGCGACGGAAAAAGTCAGTTGGAAAGGTAACTTAGATCTTTCACAACAAGATAAACCATTTGCGAAATCGCCACAGTGCCAAGCATTAGTCAGCCAAGGAGTAGTAAGTGACTTTGCTCATTTACCGAGTTATTTTGCTGAGCAAGTATCGGAAATTGTCGCCGATAAAGGGATTGAGAATTTCCAAGCATGGCAAGATGGCTTGAAATACAGCGAGGGAGAATCCTCTTTTGCCACGCGCAATACACGTGTGAACTTTTGGGATGTCCTCTATTGGGGCGGTACAAGCTCTGTTTATGAATGGGCAAAACAAGGTTACGACGTAATTGTTTCTAACCCTGATTATGTCTACATGGATATGCCTTATGAAGCGGATCCTAAAGAGCGCGGTTATTACTGGGCCACCCGTGCGACCGATACGCGCAAAATGTTTGGTTTTGCACCGGAAAATATGCCGCAAAACGCTGAAACTTCATTAGATCGTGATGGTAATGGTTTTGTCGGTAAAGGAGAGGTGACGTCGAAACCATTCTACGGCTTGTCAGCTCAATTGTGGTCAGAAACGGTTCGTAATGATGAGCAGTATGAGTATATGGTTTTCCCTCGAGTGTTGGCTGCCGCTGAACGTGCTTGGCATAAAGCGGAGTGGGAAAACGACTATAAAGTAGGGGTTGAATACTCTCAGCAAACGAACTTAGTCAATAAGTCTGCACTGAATCAAGATTGGACTCGTTTTGCTAATATTGTTGGGCAACGTGAGCTGGCGAAACTGGAAAAAGCTGGCATTGATTATCGCCTGCCAATTCCTGGAGCTAAGATTGAAGCGGGTAAATTGTCGATGAATTCGTCATTCCCAGGCGTTGAGCTGCAATACTCATTAGATGGTCAACAATGGCTTACTTACTCGAGCATCGAACAACCGAAGGTGTCCGGTGAGGTCTGGATCCGTTCTATCTCTGCTTCAGGCGAGCGAGTCAGCCGGGTAACTAGCGTTAAATAACTCGTAGCCATATCAAGGTACTCAAATGAAAGCCTCCGCATCTGTTGGAGGCTTTATTACATAAAATCAATTACCTTCGTGGTGAGCAAACTCAAACACCTGACCTTGCTCGTTAAAAGCAAAAATTGAATAGGCTTCTTTCTTATCACCAGATTCCATACCTGGAGAACCGATTGGCATACCGGGCGCGGCTAACCCTTTGGCATTTTTCGGTGGATTAGCGAGAAAGGCTTGAATGTCTGTGGCTGGAATGTGACCTTCGAAAACATAGCCGTCGATAACGGCTGTATGGCAAGAGGCGAGCTTGGGTGTAATGCCCAATTGTTGTTTTATCGCCGTCATATCTTCTTGCAATTGCTCGTTAACCTTAAATCCTGCTTGTTGCATGTGAGTGGACCACTCAGTACAGCAGCCACAATAAGGGGATTTGTAATTGGTCATCTCGGTCACCGTGGCGAATGCGGAGTAGCTCATAAGAGACAAGGTGCTAAGCATAGCGGCTGTGATCATTTTCATTTTTATCTAACCTCTAAGAGTGAAAAGGGTATTTAAATAGACGCAAGCGGTTAGCGTTGCTCACGACTGTGATTGAGGACAAAGCCATTGCCGCTCCTGCAACTACAGGGCTAAGTAAAAAGCCAAAAGCGGGATAAAGCACGCCAGCGGCAATGGGAATGCCGAAGGTGTTATAAATAAACGCGCCCAATAGGTTCTGCTTCATGTTTTTTACTGTCGCTTTAGAAAGAGCGATAGCATTGACTACGGCAAGCGGTGAGGAGTTGAGCAATGTCATTTGCGCACTCTCTATTGCGACATCACTGCCACTGCCCATTGCGATACCAATATCGGCTTGCGCAAGGGCTGGCGCATCATTAATACCATCACCGACCATGGCGACGATTTGGCCTTTCTCTTGTAACTGCACGATTTTTTGTGCTTTTTGATCCGGAAGTACTTGAGCTATCACTTGCTGTATGCCTAGTTGTTTTGCTATTGCAGTGGCCACACTTTGGTTATCTCCGGTTAGCATCACGGTACGAATGTTCATTTTGTTCAGTGTGCTGATAGCTTGTGCAGCGTTAGGTTTGATTGGATCAGCAATTGCGATGAGACCTTTGAGTTCACCGTTAATGGCAACCGCGACTGGCGTCCAAGCTTGTTCTGCGTAGTGTTCAATGGCCGTTTGTGCTTGAGTAAGAGGAACGCCCAGTGATTCAAGGTGCGATAAAGAGGCAACGACGACGGAATCACCGCCAATATTTGCCATTAGCCCTTTGCCTCTTAGGTTGGTAAATTGCTCGACTGTGGCGCTGGTTGATACCAGCGGTTGCGCATAATGGCAGATAGCCTTGCCAAGAGGATGTTCAGAGCGCAGTTCCAAAGCGTAAACAAGGGTTAACAATTTGCTATCTTCAATTCCCCACGTGACTAAGTTCTGAACGGTTGGCTTGCCTTGAGTGAGCGTACCTGTCTTATCAAATACTACAGTGGTGATTTTGCTTGCCGATTGCAATACATTGGCATCTCTGATCAAAATACCCATTTCAGCGGCTTTGCCAACTCCTACTGTAACCGAGAGTGGAGTAGCTAGACCCAAGGCACAAGGGCAGGCAATGATCAATACTGTTGTCGCAACCACTAGCATATAACTGGCCTTAGGTTCAGGGCCTACAAAGTACCAAATCAGAGCGGAAAACAGGGCAATCATAACCACAGTCGGTACAAAAATAGCGGATATCTGGTCTGCCAGTTTGGCGATGGCTGGTTTACTGCTTTGCGCCTGACGAACCATTTGGATGATGCGCGAGAGCATGGTTTGCGCCCCTACGCCGGTGGCTTCGATGACTAAGCTGCCATCATGATTGATGGTACCTGCCGCAATGGCATCGCCTGCTACTTTTAGGACGGGGATCGGCTCGCCAGTGAGCATGGATTCATCAACATAAGATTCACCGCTGATGACTTTGCCGTCTATCGGCACTTTTTCTCCCGGTTTTATGCGCAGTTGCATACCAAGTTGTACTAATTCAACTGCAATCTGTTGATCGCCTTGCGCCGTGATGCGTGTTGCTTGTTGTGGCTGCAAGTTAATTAGGGCTTGCAAGGATTGGGTTGTCTTTGCTTTGGCTTTCGCCTCAATGTAGTGGCCCAGTGAAATCAAACCGATAATCATCGCGCTGGCTTCAAAATAAACATGACGCGAGGCTACGGGAAACCAAGTTGGGTAAATCACTACCAACATTGAATAAGCCCAAGCTGCTCCAGTTCCTAGGGCGACTAAGCTATCCATGGTGGCGCGCTTATGGGTTAACGCAAGCCAAGCATGGCTAAAAAAGTGGCGGCCAGCGGTGGCCAATAGGGCTAAGCACACAATGCCGATAACGCCCCAGTATATTTGCTGCTGAGTGGTCACAATCATCATGCTGCCACCAAGAAGGCCCCAAAGCATTAACGGAATACCCATTATTAAACCTAGTAATGCATTGGTTTTATGTTGCTTTTGTAAATCAAGTGATTGCTGTTTTTGTTTTTCTTGCTGTTGGGCTGGATCATCGACTCGCTCTGCACGGTAGCCTGCATGAGTAATGGCATTGAGCAATTGCCGTTCAAGGTCAGCGATATCCGCTTGCGAGAGCACTAAGGCGCTTTGTTCAGCTAAATTGATTTGCGCTTTTTGTACACCGTTAACGCTTAGAAGTGCTTTTTCCACCGAAGAAACACAGCTTGCGCAAGTCATTCCTTGGATCAGTAAGTGGGTACTAACCAAACCCGTTGTTGAGACTTCTGTCTCTTGTGCGAGTGGCTGTGTATTGCTAACCAAGGTTGTGGGTTGCGATGAGGATAGAGGATCGCTGTTCGTGCTGAGCAAGGCTTGATAGCCTAAGGATTCGATAGCGGCGATGAGTTCACTTAAAGAGGCCGAAGTGCTCAGTTCGATGAATGTGGGTGACAGCTGGTGGATTTGTACCTCAAATTCTTGCTTGAGATGCTGCTCAAGTTTCTTCGCGCAACCCATGCATTTCAGCCCTGATAAAGGCAATTGAAAGCGTTTCATTGATAAATTCCCCGTAAACCAACTCAATAGCTAGAAGCATAAACCTTACCTTTAGGGCAAGGTCAAGTTCCACTAAAGGAAAGTTAAGCGAATTTTAAGCGTTATTCTTGAGCGCAGAAAAACGAAAGGCAATCGAGGATTGTAGATTTAGCCGTCAGTGGTAAAATGTCGCCACTTTTTATCCTGGTACTTGCAGTGGACATGTTCTCCGCTGTCTTTTTATCCCTAAGGAAATCAAATGACGGTTAAAACTCGTTTTGCTCCTAGCCCGACAGGCTATCTTCACGTTGGTGGTGCGCGTACTGCACTTTACTCTTGGCTTTATGCAAAAAGCCAAGGTGGTGAGTTTGTTTTGCGTATTGAAGACACCGACCTAGAGCGCTCGACGCAAGAAGCCGTAGACGCGATTCTTGAAGGTATGACTTGGCTAGGTTTGAATTGGGATGAAGGCCCATATTTCCAAACTAAACATTTTGATCGTTATAACGAAGTTGTCGATAAGCTGCTTGCTGAAGATAAAGCCTACAAATGTTACGCCTCTAAAGAGCTGTTAGATGAAGTTCGTGCCGAGCAAGAAGCGAACAAAGAGATGCCGCGCTACGATGCTGATCACCCAAAAATCAAAGCGGTTAACGACGCAGCAAAAGAAGGGGATCCGTGTGTTATCCGTTTCCGTAATCCTAAAGAAGGCAGCGTAATTTTTGACGACCAGATCCGCGGTCGTATCGAAATCTCCAACAGCCAGATGGATGATCTGATCATTCGCCGTACTGATGGCTCACCCACCTATAACTTCTGTGTGGTGGTGGATGACTGGGATATGGGGATTACTCATGTCGTTCGTGGCGAAGATCACATCAACAACACACCTCGTCAAATCAACATTTACGAAGCGTTAGGTGCTCCTGTACCTGTGTTTGCGCACTGCGCAATGATCTTAGGTGACGACGGCGCGAAGCTATCTAAACGTCATGGCGCTGTTTCTGTGATGCAGTATCGCGATGAAGGTTATCTGCCTGAAGCATTGAATAACTATTTAGTTCGTCTAGGTTGGTCTCATGGCGACCAAGAAATTTTCTCGCGTGAAGAGATGATTCAGTTCTTCAGTTTAAATGCTATTAGCAAATCGGCATCTGCATTTAATACTGATAAGTTGTTGTGGCTGAACAATCACTACATCAAAACATCAGAGCCTGAATATGTTGCAAAACACCTTGAATGGCACTTTGAGCAACAAGGCATCAATAAAGACAACGGCCCAGCATTAGCTGAGATCGTTAAACTGGTTGGTGAACGCTGCAATACCTTGGTTGAACTTGCTGCTCAATCTCGTTACTTCTTTGAAGATTTTGCTGAGTTTGATGCTGATGCGGCGAAAAAACACTTACGCGGTGTGGCGAAAGAGCCGCTAGCACTTGCTTTAAGCAAATTAGAAGCATTGAGTGACTGGACAACGGAAAACCTGCACGCTGTCATCGCTCAAGTGTGTGAAGAGCTTGAAATCGGTATGGGTAAAATAGGCATGCCTCTGCGCGTTGCTGTCACTGGCGGTGGTCAATCGCCATCGGTTGATGCTGTTATGCAACTGATCGGCAAAGAGCGTGTCATTGCTCGTATCAATATGGCATTGGCCTTTATTGCTGAGCGTGAAGCGAACGCTCAATAAGTCAATCATACGAACAACGCTTTGAACCGCAGCTTATGCTGCGGTTTTTCTTTATATCGGCTTTGTTAAATCCTTTGGTGTAGAGCACTGACAATATTTCACAAAACGATGACAGAGAATAAACTAATGCGCTATTTAAGCTTTCTTTACATACAGTATAGTGGTTCCGAGTTATGCAGGTATGTGTGTAGGCGAAAAGTAAACCGTTTTTTGGGTACCGCAACCGCATTATGATAACGATAAATAGGAAAGGAAAAAGTATGAAAAAGTTAGCAGCAGCAGTTTCAATGGCGCTTGTTTTTGCATCTTCTGCCGCAATGGCTGAAGTATACGTAGGTGCTAAAGTTGGTAAATCTTGGCTTGATGACGCTTGTCGTGCTGGAGATGTGTGTGAAGATGAATCTTCTACCGTCGGTGCTTACCTTGGTTATCAAGCGTTTAATTGGCTTTCATTAGAGGCAGGTTACGACTACTTGGGCAAATTTAGTGGTGCGGGGCTGAATGATGAAAAAGTAACGGCCATTACACTCGCACCGAAAGTCAGCCTTCCTTTGACTGATGCCATTGCCTTATATGCTAAAGTCGGCGGTGCTTATGTTGACTATGGCAATAAAGATGATTACTCATATTTAGGTGCCGCTGGTATTGAGTTCAACACCGATAATAACGTCACTTTACGTTTGGAATATCAAAGCCTCACCGATATTAATAACGATCTTGTCCGAGCGGCAGGTAATTCGGCTACCTTAGGTGTTTCGTATAAATTTGGTGGAAGTAAAGCAGAACCTGCGCCAGTCATCGTGCAAGAGGTGTTTGTTGAAGAAGTTGCACAGCCAGTGGTTGAGCCTGTCGTTATTCCCCAAGAACCTGAAACGGTTGTTAAGCATGTGCCATTTCAACGTTTGGACAGTAGTAGCTTTGCCCATAACAGCACTAAGATAACAACAGAGAGTACTAACCAGCTCGATAAACTCGTGAAATATTTGCAAGCTTACCCACAAGCCGATGCTGAAATTATTGGTCATACTGACTCAACTGGCGCTGCGGCTTACAACCAGAAACTATCAGAAAAACGCGCACAAGTTGTTGCTGATGTTGTGATTGCTAAAGGTGTGGATGCGAACCGTCTTACCGTAAAAGGTGAAGGGGAAAATAGCCCAATCGCATCGAACGATACAGTTGAAGGTCGCAAGCAAAACCGCCGTGTTGATATCGTTATTCCAAGCTTTGATTATGAAGTGAAATAATAACGCTTAAGTATTAGAAAATAGAGAAAGCCCGTGAAAAACGCGGGCTTTCTTCTTGTAAAACAATGGATTTGAGCCTCTAACCGCTCCGGTATCACGCCACGTTATTTCAAATCAATACTATTCAATCGGCCCATGTAGACAAGAATATCCAAGTCTTCTTTATAAGCCTCTAATAGCGCCTTTTTCGTCTTGGTATAAGCGGCAAGCTTGCCATGTTTGTTGATCGAACAAACGACGCTTTGAAATATACAGTTACCTTTTTCATCATAGTGTCTCCAAGCCGCGATATAACAAGGATCCCGAGCTTCCGGGTTATCGAGCGTTGGTCTGGGTTTGTATATGATTTTAGGTTCCAAACTGTGTGGTAGGCGAGTCATCAAGTAAGGATCTTTGAGCAGACGACGCCAATGTTTGCCCCACATCTCTGAACCTAATTCATTACGCAGCTTTATCGCCTTTTTAAGCCCTTTTTTCTCACCAATACGGATATAGCCGACAGAACGGTGCAGCACCGTATCATCCGGCGTATGGATATGAATTTTATAGGCGGTCTTTGCTTTAGAGATAAAGCGGTGACCAGTATTCGTGATTAGATTGCTCTTTTTCATCATTTTTTCTATCGATAAATCTGTTAATACTAATTCTAGATTATTTGACATAGAACTTACAGTAAGCACTGTATATGAATCATAGTGGCTCAAATCAATATTAGGTCAGTTTTTCGTCATAAGAAAAAAGCCTCAACACCGGTTGGGGGTTGAGGCTTTATCAAAATGGCGCTCCCGACAGGAGTCGAACCTGTGGCCTGCCCCTTAGGAGGGGGCCGCTCTATCCTACTGAGCTACGGGAGCAAGGTGGGATAGTTTACTCAATAATTTTGTGAAGTTAACTAGTTAAAACGAAAATTAAAGCTGTTTGTGCATAACATCGCCAATTTGTATGCTGGAGGCGAGATTTTCTTGATCAACACTCAGCTCCGCTTCGTTTTCATAGACGCGAGTAACCGTAAGAGTAATATCACTTTGAGTCACTTTATTTCGTGGTAGTCCTTTCTGATCAATGAATGAACCTGTATGCCACAACTGTAATTTGTCACCGGTTTTAACGCCATGCACACGTCCTAGATCCATCGTGATGGTGTTACCATATTTAGCAACCACTTCGGGGAGTGTTATTTTACATGAAAGTTCGGATTCAAGATCAAGCATGATATTTCGGCTGACACGCAGCATCATGCTGCCAAAGGTTGAAGCCCAAAAACGAGCACTACTAGTATCTATCTGACTGGTTTTGGCGAAGGGCCATTTAGCGACTTCTCTATAATGTCTAGTCATGACTTCTTGGCCTGTTTTGCCATCAAAAACTTGGATTTGCATAGCAAATTGACGGTTAATCACATCATCGGCGAGTAATTTTTGCTCTATCGTGGCAGTTAAATCGGTGATGGTTCCCCCCAAAATGTACTGTGCCCCCGTGTCCTCTGCAATCATGGTTAAGCGTTCTGGGTGCTGTTTTTCAATTGCATAATCTGTGGTGCCAACCGACACAAAACTGCGAGATTCTTGATCCAGTTGGCGGTTGAGTACCTGTGCAAAATCATCTCCCACACTGTAAATTTGCCCCATAACCGCCTGTTGTGGCGATGCAAGATCAATGTTACCCACTAAAAACGTTTTCTTATATTGGCTAACGTGGCAACCTGTTGCCGAAGGATAAATATCAATTCGAGCTTTAACATACATCACTCCCCGACGTGTTTTATTCTCTTCGACTAACACATAGCGTACTTCATGGTTAGTAAACTGGTACTCTTTACGGTCTGATTCCAGCAGTGGTCGTAAGTTACTGATACTACCGATGTCTGCCCCGGCAAAGTTTACCGCCTTATAGATGGCATCTTCCAATGCATTGAGGCGAGCGATTTCCTCTGAGGAAACAATGGCTGACGATCCGGTCACTTCATACCAAGCAGCATTAACGGCTTGAGAAAAGGTAATGGTGCAACATATTGAAAATAAAACAGAAATAATTTTTTTCATTGTTATTTACCAGTTGGGTATAAATTTTGCTTTTAAAATCTTAGCTGATGTAGGCAGTGCGTTTTGAAAGTGTAACAAGTTTTGAAAAGCAAAGAGTGTTCCAAGTTTTTTAATCTGAAGTTTGGAATCAAGATTGCCTCAGTATATCTGGAGATAAGAGAATGAAAAAATGGCTTTCGATAGTGCCAGCAGTTTTGTTAACTGCTTGTGCCTACGCCCCGATTTATAACGGTAAAGAGCCATACAATGGTTCACAGTTTATGCTAATGGAGAGCCCACGTCACACGTTGGACTTCTTTGTTGAAAGCATGACAGAAGATTTGATGGTGTCCAATACTAGTGTTTCTGCTCGCACTCCTATTGCTGTAACATCGTTTGTGGACCTGCAAAGTATGGATGCGACTAACTGGTTGGGTAACTCGGTTTCTGAAGGATTTATCCATCAGTTTCAGCGTCGAGGATTTAAAGTGGTTGATTTCAAAACCACAGGCTCGATTCAGGTAACGCAGCAAGGTGATTTTGCTTTCAGTCGTGACTGGAAAGACCTCGCTCAAGAGCAAGAAATCCAATACATACTGACAGGGACAATGCTTCGTCAAGAAGGCGGTGTATTAGTCAATGCTCGTGTTGTGGGAATGCAGTCTCGTGTTGTGGTTGCTACCGCACAAGGCTTTTTACCTGCTGATCGTATTGGTCGTGATCTTGATACGCTTAACAGTATCCGTACACAAGATGGTGTGTTAATTCGCTCTGACCCTACGATTAAGCAGCCGTATACGGTTATCTTGCGTCCATAGGAGAGACCAATGAAAAAATGGCTATTACTTCTAGTGACTATCATGATGGTGGGTTGCCAGCCATTGCAAACCATGCGCGCTGATGAATGGTTGACGGCGGTAGGTTATGCCAATATCAGTGAGCAAACTGGGCGTAGTGTGGATGAAAAGCAAGTCCGTGCAATGCGTGCCTCTAAAATCGATGCTTATCGCGAACTGGCAGAGCAAGTCTATGGAATGCGAGTGAGTGGTCGTGCTGAATTACAAGATCAGCGATTGGGCACAGAGCTGACGTCGGGAGCGGTTGATGGTGTTATCCGCGGAGCAGAAGTGGTCCGCAGTTATAAGGTGGGTGACAGTTATGTTACTGAGTTACGTCTCGATATCCGTAAGATGGATAAACTGCGTGACTACGGCGAAGTTCAGCAAGTACCAGAAAAACGTCAACAAACACTCTTCTAAATCTTCCTTCTCTCCAGATCGAAAAAGCGGCAAAGTTTGCCGCTTTTCTGTTTAATTCGTTTCAGCTTAAAAAATTTAGTCACTCAGCTGCATGTTGGTTACGCTTTAATATTGGTCCCTAAAGTGGACACAGTGTGGGTTTGCCCACCAGCGTTATACGTCATGCCAATTTTTCCGTGGCTTTGCTGCATCAAATTATTGAGTTTATTAAAACTGAGTTGTGCACGTTGTAGCGCCTCACCATTAACAAGGTTTGCTTGCTGGCAATCGTGAACAATGGAACGAATCTGATCAACGATTTGCGACAGGAGTACATCTTCAGTCAGGCTCACGACATGAGGATGTTTCGCAATTCGGAGGTCAGTTTGTTGAAGTTGTCCAACTAAGGTCATCTTTTGTTTGGCAATAGCTTCGATTTCACTTGATGAACGGCTCGTAATTGCTAGCTTTTCTTGTTCAAGTAGCGAAGAGAGTTCTAGTGCATTTTTCAATTGGAAATCGACTAAGTCTTTTAATACAGCCATTGTATGTTGCCTTAATTAGTCAAAAGTAGGGCTAGTTAAAACCACCCAACTCTTTTTCAAATTTAATCATATTATCAGCCAACTTTTCTGGGTCGACTCTATATGAGCCATTGGCTATCGCATCTTTAATTGCAGCGACTTTGGCACTATCAAAACTTGGCTGAGATACCATTTGGTTGTGCATTTCACCAATGGCCTTACCTTGGGTACTAAGTGATACCGCATCTTGATTTTGATGTGAACGAGTGACCGAGCCGGATGTCGATGGAGATGCATTCGATTCAGTACGAGCATTACTACGATTTGTCGTCGTTAATGTTTGCCCCGAACGTATGTTATCAATACCTGCCATATGTGAGCCTTATTAATAATAATGGAAACCTGTACAGTCAATATCGACGGTGCTTGTGATTACTTTAGCTTTTTTTTCTGTTTCACTTTCTTAACAACGTAAACACATTTAGAAGTGTAATGAAAGCGTTAAAATTGAACCGTGACTTCGCCAATACCGGTTACTTGTGCATCTATTATACGGTTTGATTTATCGTTTTTCACTTTTATCTGCTCACCAAAAATACCATCACTTAAAGCGGTTCCTTTGGTTGTGATGATCATTCCCTGCTTGACTGCTTGAATCATAACGTTTTCATTCCGACATACGACGCATATATCATCTTGCTCAACTACATCGCCAATACGCATGTTTTTTTTCACTTTAGCTCCGACGATACGATTTATATCGGAAAAACCTTGTCGTCTAAAGCGGTGTAAGTCTACCATTGTAATCAAGACATCTTGCTGCGTAATTTGCTGCCCACGAGAAATGGGTACGGCAACGGTGACAAGTGGCAGTGAAATGGTCAGTCTTACAGGAACATAAATTTTCCAGTTATCTTCAATGCATTCAACCAGAACTGTGATATTACTTGCAGAACCATTACTGGATGAGGAAGAGGTCGATAACGGTGTGGGGCAGTCGGTGGCATAAATTCGGTCATCAACATTTGCCGCTTTTACGTTTAACTCCCCGCTGGGAGGCCACTCAATAGTTTCTAAAACATGTTGTTCCGCAGCTTGTTGAATGGCTTCAACTTGCGGCAAAGTGGCAGAATGAAGAGAAAAATTAAAGAAAAACAATAAAAAGCCGATAGAGAGATAAAAATTTCTATAGAAAGCTCTACACTTAGTTATGGAAAGTAGATGTAAACATATTTTTGTATGCATCATTCTGTTTCTCTGGTTTCTTCATAGCCTGTAGTAGACTACCACTTTTTTGCATAAAAGTTTGAGATGGAGATGAGCTTATGACGGGTATTCTTGATTCTGTGAATCAGCGTACGCAACTCGTTGGTCAAAACCGATTAGAACTCTTAACGTTTCGTCTAATGGGACGGCAACGTTATGGTATCAACGTATTTAAAGTTAAAGAGGTGCTCCAGTGCCCTAAGTTAACTTTGATGCCCAATTTACATCGCCTAGTCAAAGGTGTTGCTCATATTCGTGGTCAAACCGTTTCTGTCATTGATTTGAGTTTGGCCGTAGGTGGACGTCCCACCGCGGACCTTGATAAGTGTTTTGTGGTCATTGCTGAATTCAACCGATCTATCCAAGCTTTCTTGGTCAGCTCGGTGGATCGAATTGTAAACATGCACTGGGAAGCCATTCTTCCTCCACCAGATGGCTCAGGCAAAGATAACTACTTAACCGCAGTCACCAATATTGATAACGAATTGGTAGAAATTCTCGATGTAGAGAAAATTTTGGCAGAGATTTCTCCGGTTAATGAGACAATGGATTCATCGATTGGTGAATCGATCGCCCAAGTAGAAACAGAAAAAGAGATCATCCGTCGAATTTTAATTGCCGATGACTCAACCGTTGCGCGTAAACAGGTTCAAAGAGCAGTAGAATCGATAGGTTTTGAAGTCGTTGCTGTTAAAGATGGTAAAGAGGCGTATGAAAAATTGATCGAGATGGCAGCAGAAGGGCCAATTTACAATCAAATATCTTTAGTGATCTCTGATATTGAAATGCCTGAAATGGACGGCTATACATTAACAGCAGAGATACGTAGAAATTCAGATTTGAAAGATCTATACGTTATTCTTCACTCTTCACTGAGCGGCGTTTTTAACCAAGCCATGGTTGAGCGAGTGGGTGCAAACTCATTCATTGCTAAATTCAACCCTGATGAGCTTGGGAATGCGGTGAAAGCTGCACTAGTTAACTAAAGAGAAATTAATGACTGCTATAACTATAAGCGATCAAGAATATCGCGATTTCAGCCGTTTTTTGGAATCTCAGTGCGGGATTGTACTTGGAGATAGCAAACAGTACTTAGTGAGAAGTCGCTTAAGTCCACTGGTTGCTAAATTCAAGTTAACCTCTCTTTCTGACTTGTTACGTGATGTGGTTACGGGGCGAAACCGTGAGCTACGAGTTGCAGCGGTCGATGCCATGACCACCAACGAAACACTGTGGTTCCGTGATGCTTACCCATTCACCGTTTTAGCGGAACGTCTATTACCCGAGGTCGCTGCAAATAAACGCCCTATAAAAATTTGGTCAGCGGCAAGCTCTTCAGGTCAAGAGCCTTACTCAATGGCGATGACGGTGCTGGAAACTCAACAGCGCAAGCCGGGTATGTTGCCGAGCGTAGCCATCACCGCGACGGATATTTCCGCCAGCATGTTGGATATGTGTAAGGCGGGAATTTATGACAATTTAGCACTTGGCAGAGGGTTATCACCAGAGCGTCGCAAAATCTTTTTTGAGGATGCTGGTGATGGCCGAATGAAAATCAAAGATAACGTTAAGCGTTTAGTTAACTTCCGTCCTCAGAACTTAATGGAGAGCTATGCCTTATTGGGTAAATTCGATATTATTTTCTGTCGTAACGTTTTGATTTATTTCTCACCTGATATGAAGTCGAAAGTATTAAATCAAATGGCTAGTAGCTTAAACCCCGGTGGCTACTTATTGCTCGGCGCATCGGAGTCACTGACAGGATTGACCGATAAGTTTGAAATGGTTCGTTGTAACCCTGGCATCATTTATAAACTCAAATAGCCACATTCTTACGTTGAGTTACTTGCTTACGTTTAGTTACTTGCCCAGCTTTTGCTGGGCTTTTTCTTTCCCCTAATTTCGTTTTGATTGGTGAGATTTACTGAAGTTGTGGGCGACAAGTGGATAAAGCGGCGTATATTTTGCTTACATTTTGACGGATTCTTATTTAGATAAAATTGTTGTAAACACGGTTCGTTTTTTTTAAGTTGGTACGTTAATTGCTTTTAATATGAGTAGTAACAGTCAGTTTTTAGTGTAGAGGCAAACATGGCTATTTCTTTTGACAACGCATTAGGTATTCACCAACACACGGTTGGTGTACGTGAGCGCAATGCTGAGGTGATTTCCACCAATATTGCACAGGCGAACACACCGGGCTTTAAAGCAAAAGGAATGGACTTTCAAAAAGCATTGCAGGCGGCAAGTTCAGGGGCAAGCATTGGTCTTAGCCGTACGGATGGTCGGCATATATCTGCCTCCACGAAAGTAACTGGCGAGAGTCTCTATCGAATTCCGACTCAACCTGATACGGGTGATGGCAACACGGTGGACGTAGATTTAGAGCGTAACTTGTTTATGCAAAACCAGATCAGACACCAAGCCTCACTGGACTTCTTAGGAAGTAAATTCAAGAACTTAACGAAAGCAATCAAAGGGGAATAAGTAGATGAGCTTATTTAATGTGTTCAATGTGACTGGTTCTGCAATGAGTGCTGAATCTGTTCGTCTAAATACGACCTCAAGTAACTTAGCCAATGCGGATAGTGTGAGTAGTTCGGCGAAAGATACTTACAAAGCGCGTCACGCGGTGTTTGGTGCAGAGTTAAGTAAAGCGCGTTATAACCGTGATCATAATGTACCTGTAAAAGTATTAGGTATTGTTGAAAGCGATAAACCGCTTAACGCAGAATATAACCCAGATCACCCACTTGCCAACGATGAAGGCTATATTTACAAGCCTAATGTCAATGTGATGGAAGAGATGGCTAACATGATTTCGGCTTCTCGTTCTTATCAAACGAACGTGCAGGTGGCTGATGCAAGTAAACAAATGCTGCTGCGCACGCTGCAGATGGGTCAATAAGATAAGGAGGTAGCGTATGGCCGGAATAAATAACATTGGTCAAAGCGGCTTGTCTTATATTGACCAGCTGAAAAGTCTTCAAGACCAAAAGAAAACAGAAGAGACAACGGGGAAGCAAGATCTTAAACAAGAAGACTTCCTATCGTTACTCACCAAACAACTGGCTCAGCAAGATCCTTTTAAACCGGTCAGTAATGACCAGATGATTGCCCAAATGGCGTCATTTGCCACAGTTGATGGTATCGGCAAAATGAACACTCAGTTTGAGAGTCTCAACTCGTCGATGACATCCAACCAAGCTCTACAGGCTTCATCACTGGTTGGCCGTGATGTGTTAGTACCGGGAGCAGCAGGGATCAAAAAAGAGGGTGCTGGGATGGCTGCGATGGTCAAACTTCCTCAAAGTTTAGAGAACTTGTTTGTCCGAATAGAGAATGAAGCTGGACAATTGGTTCGTACCTTTGATGTCGGGGCTAAATCAGCCGGTGATAATCGCGTTGAATGGGACGGTAACGATCAAAACGGTAATCCATTGCCGGGCGGCAAATACCAAGTGAAAGCTTCGGGTTTGCTCGATGGAGAAAGCAAGGAGTTTGCGGTATCGACTTACGCAAACGTCAATAGCGTTCTGCTGGGTAAAGGTGATGGTAACGTACTGCTCAATCTGGCTGGATTTACATCGCCAGTTAAACTTGCTGAAGTACTAGAAGTTGGCAAAGCGTAACTCTTTATAGAGTAGATATGCTAGCTAGATAGGAGATTTTGGAATGTCGTATATATCATTAAGCGGTTTATCCGCAGCTCAGTTAGATCTGAACACCACCAGTAACAACATTGCTAACGCGAATACCTTTGGTTTTAAAGAGTCGCGTGCTGAGTTTGGTGATGTTTACTCAACCTCATTGTTTACCAACTCCAAAACCACTCCTGGTCAAGGTGTTCAGGCGAACAAAGTGGCACAACAATTCCACGAAGGTTCCAGTATTTATACTAATAACCCGATGGACTTGCGCGTTGCGGGAACGGGGTTCTTTGCGGTTGCGAAAGATAAGCTGACGCCTCAACAAAATGAGTTGACCAGAAATGGTGCTTTCCACCTCGATAAAAATGATTACATGGTAACGTCAAATGACGAATTTTTGCTTGGCTATGATGTTAACCCTGATACTGGTGATGTTCTTTCGTATGAGCCAAAACCTATCAATATTCCTGCTCAGTTTGGTAAACCTAAACAGACAGCTAATGTTGAACTTGGCGCGAACTTGCCAGCTAATGGCAAGTTAAAAGACCCAACCTTGTTTGATATTACTGATCCTGAGACGTACAACCGTACCACCTCATCTACGATCTACGATTCGATGGGTCAGCCTTATAAGTTGACATCCTATTACCTCAAAGATCAGACGCAAGCTAACACATGGCAAACCTATTACACCGTGACGGATAAAACTGGTGAGAAACCAATCAATGTAGTTGGTGGTGATGCCACTACGCCGACGGGTCATATTGGGCATACCATGAAGTTTAATAATGATGGTACGCTAGCCAGCATGAATAATGGTCAGCAAATTGTAACTGAGCCTTTAGGTTTGGGGGCAAACCCAGTTGAACTCAACGGTGCTGATGCCAACCAAACATTGTCGTTCAGTCTCGATTCGGCTACGCAATTTGCCGCTCCATTTGAGTTGACTAAATTTGTACAAGATGGCGCAACCACGGGCTTTTTGACGAAGATCGATTTCGATGAAAATGGCAGTGTGCTAGCCACTTACTCAAATGGTCAAAATACCATTCTAGGACGTGTGGGGCTTGTCCGCGTAGCCAATGAACAAGGCTTAGATAAAAAAGGCGGTACGCAGTGGGATTCGACTCAATTCTCCGGTGATAAAATTTGGGGTGAATCAAACAAAGGCTCATTTGGTACCATCAGCAATGGTGTTATTGAACAATCCAACATTGATATGACTCAAGAGCTGGTGGATCTTATCTCTGCTCAGCGTAACTTCCAAGCGAACTCGCGTGCGCTTGAAGTTCACAACCAGCTACAACAAAACATACTACAGATCCGTTAATTCCTTTAACGTCATCAATGGCAATACCAAGTTAGCGGCAATGTTAGCTTGGTATTGTTGCCATCTGTTTGCGGCAATCTTCGTTATATCCTCCCTATTTTTTTGTGAAATTACATTTAACCTATTGATTTTTAGTTTAAATATAAGTTGGCACGTCAATTGCTTTTAATGATCGAACGATGATTATTGGAGCAGATTATGGATCGCGCACTGTTTCTCGCCATGAGTGGCGCAAAGCAAAACATGCAAGCCATGCAATTAAGAGCGAACAATTTAGCAAACGTCAGTACCACGGGGTTCCGTGCTGATTTGGCGCAAGCTCGCTCAATGCAAGCTTATGGCGAAGGGTTACCGAGCCGCGTGTTTAGTATGACAGAACGTCCGGGACATAATTTTGCGCAAGGCAGTGTCATTACCACAGGGCGCGATCTCGATATCACCATTCAAGGTGACGGTTGGATTTCCATGATGGATAAGACCGGCAAAGAGGGGTTAACCCGCAGTGGCAACCTAAGCATTGACCAAAATGGCATGCTCATAAATGGTAGCGGCCATCTAGTGCTAGATGGAACGGGCGCGCCAATTACTCTACCTATTCCATTGAGTAAAGTAGAAATCGGTAATGACGGTACTATTTCCGTTCGTCCGCAAGGCGCTCCAGCCGATGCGATGGAAGTGGTAGGCCGAATTAAACTGGTTCGCCCCAATAATCAATCCCTATACAAAGATACGAATGGTTTATTCCGTGCTAAAGATCCTAATGCAGCATTCGAAGCAGATGCTAGCGTAAAGCTATTAAAAGGTGCGCTGGAAGGCAGTAATGTCAATGCGGTGGGTGAGATGACTAGCTTGATTGAGCTACAACGTCAGTTTGAAATGCAAGTCAAAATGATGAGCACCGCAGAAGAGATGGACAAATCGTCCGATTCATTGCTTCGTATGAGCTGATAAGCGTTAAAGGAGATTACTATGCAACCTGCATTATGGGTAAGTAAAACCGGGCTTGATGCCCAACAAACCAATATTGCCACTATCTCAAACAACCTAGCGAACGCCTCGACTATTGGTTTTAAAAAGGGTCGTGCGGTATTTGAAGATCTGTTTTATCAAAATATTAATCAACCGGGCGGTCAATCTTCGCAAAATACCAAACTGCCAAGCGGTTTGATGCTTGGTGCGGGTTCTAAAGTCGTGGCAACACAAAAAGTGCATACCCACGGCAACGTACAAACCACGACCAATAGCCTCGATATGATGATTGAAGGTGACGGCTTTTTCCAAATCCTGATGCCAGATGGCAATATCGCTTATAGCCGAAATGGTCAATTTACCCTCAACGACGAAGGGGCGATTGTGACGTCCGGTGCTGGATATAATTTAGAGCCGGAAATTGTTATTCCACCTGATGCAATCTCTATTACTGTGGGTAATGATGGTGAAGTGTCCGTCAGGCTTCGTGGCCAGCAAAATAACCAAGTGGTTGGACAAATTACCACGGTTGATTTTATCAACCCAGGCGGTCTAGAGCCGATTGGTCAAAACTTGTATCTACCGACCGGTGCTAGTGGTGATCCACAAGAAGGGGTGCCAGGGCTTGACGGCCTCGGTGATGTTCGTCAATCCATGCTTGAAACCTCTAACGTGAACGTCACAGAAGAGTTGGTCAACATGATTGAAGCGCAACGCGTTTACGAAATGAACTCAAAAGTCATCTCAGCAGTCGATAAGATGATGAGTTTTGTGAACCAACAACTCTAATCATTAACTAAGAGAATGCTGCGATGAAACGTCTATTGAGTCTTGTATTGGTTACCGCTTTGTCTGGTTGCTCGTTAATGCCGCCACCCGTCGATACTCCTGAGGTGGTTCAAGGTACAACCGTGGTGGACGCGGTTGAAGGGGATAAGTCTGCAGAAGAAGGTTCTGGTTTACTGGACTCAATGCGTAAGCGTTCCGATCCCGTAGCCGGTGATCCCGCTTGGGCTCCCATTCATCCAAAACAGAAACCAGAACATTATGCCGCGGAAACTGGTTCACTGTTTAATTTGGCACAAATGAACAGTCTTTATGATGATTCAAAACCGCGTGGCATTGGCGATATTATTACCGTCAATCTTGATGAAAGTACCAAAGCGGCCAAGAGTGCTGATGCGGATCTATCCAAATCCAATGATGCGTCGATGGACCCACTCGCTGTCGGCGGTAAAGATCTCACTGTGGGTGATTACAATTTCTCTTATGCGTTGAAAAATGACAACAAGTTCAATGGCAGTTCTGCAGCCAACCAAAGTAACAGTATTTCTGGTTCGATCACGGTTGAAGTGATTGAAGTACTCGCCAACGGCAACTTAGTCATCCGTGGTGAAAAATGGCTCACACTGAACACTGGCGATGAATACATTCGCTTAAGCGGTACCATTCGTCCCGATGATATCGACTTTGACAACACCATTGCTTCTACTCGTATTTCTAATGCACGCATCCA
This sequence comes from Vibrio sp. V23_P3S9T160, assembly GCF_963886625.1. Taxonomy (NCBI): domain Bacteria; kingdom Pseudomonadati; phylum Pseudomonadota; class Gammaproteobacteria; order Vibrionales; family Vibrionaceae; genus Vibrio; species Vibrio sp. V23_P3S9T160. Next base: position 10,506 of record NZ_CAWPDB010000138.1, on the reverse strand, counting down.
ATATTCAGGCACAGGCACCAATCAAGATATGCAAGAACCTGGATTCTTGGCACGATTCTTTAATGTCTCTCTGTAACGCCGGAGTTCTGGCGTAAAGAAACGTAGAAATTAAGGTACTAGACCATGAAAAAATTCACCCTGCTTGTTTTAAGTCTGTTGCTCATCGCAACCCATGCACAAGCGGCCCGTATCAAAGATGTCTCTCAAGTTGCGGGCGTGCGGAGTAACCAATTAGTGGGTTATGGTCTAGTTACTGGGCTACCGGGAACGGGCGAATCGACACCGTTCACCGACCAAAGTTTTAACGCCATGTTGCAAAATTTCGGCATTCAATTGCCGCCGGGCACTAAACCGAAAACAAAGAACGTTGCCGCCGTGATTGTCACGGCCGAATTGCCGGCGTTTTCCAAGCAAGGTCAAAATGTCGATGTCACCGTTTCTTCGATCGGCTCTGCTAAAAGTTTACGTGGCGGCACTCTAATGCAAACCTTCCTTAAGGGGTTGGATGGTCAAATTTACGCCGTGGCCCAAGGTAATTTAGTGGTCAGTGGTTTTAGTGCCACCGGTGCTGATGGTTCTAAAATTGTCGGCAATAACCCAACGGTTGGTCTGATTTCAGGCGGTGCTATGGTGGAACGTGAAGTACCAACACCTTTTAGCCGTGGCGATTTTATTACCTTCAATTTGCTTGAATCTGACTTCACCACGGCGCAACGTATGGCAGATGCAGTGAATAACTTCCTAGGCCCAGAGATGGCGACCGCGGTTGATGCAACGTCAGTACGTATCCGTGCACCACGAGATGTTGGGCAGCGCGTCGCGTTTCTTTCTGCAATCGAAAATGTTGAGTTTGATCCAGCGGATGGCTCAGCCAAAATTATCGTCAATTCTCGAACTGGTACCATTGTTGTCGGCCAGCATGTGCGCTTAAAACCTGCTGCGGTGACGCACGGTGGTATGACTGTTGCCATTAAAGAGAATTTGAATGTCAGTCAGCCCAATGCGTTAGCGGGTGGTCAGACAGCTGTGGTGCCTAATAGCCAAATAGAAGTGTCTGAAGCACAAGGTAAAATGTTTAAATTTGAACCGGGTTTGACCTTGGATGATTTAGTGCGCGCGGTCAACGAAGTGGGCGCAGCCCCTTCAGATTTGATGGCGATTCTGCAAGCATTGAAACAAGCAGGCGCGATTGAAGGCCAACTGATCATTATCTAGGAGAGGAAGATGATTAATAATCCCAATGATATTGGCTTTATTCATGATATTGCTAGCTTAGATAAGCTACGTCAGCAAGCTAAAACCGGTGATAAAGAAGGCGAGTCAGCGGCGCTCAAGGCCGCAGCCAAACAGTTTGAAGCGATTTTTACCTCAATGTTGTTCAAATCGATGCGCGACGCCAATGCCGATTTTAAATCTGAGATGTTCAACAGCCAAAACGAAGATTTCTATCGACAAATGCTTGATGAACAAATGTCGAGCGAGCTCAGTGCCTCCGGTTCTTTAGGGCTTGCCGATATGATTGTGGCGCAGCTCAGTCAGGCTAACGGCACCTCGAAAAACGATCCATCAATAACCGACCCGACGCAAGATGGTTTCCAAGAAGCCATGCGCCGTATAGAACGCAGTAACACCCGCCGCCTCTCAACGCAAGAAACGATCGAACCTAGCAAGGTCGAATCGAGTCGATTTGATTCGCCGCAAGCGTTTGTGGCTTCAATGAAACCTTATGCTGAAAAAGCAGCGCGGGCATTAGGTGTTGACTCTTCACTGCTACTTGCTCAAGCGGCATTAGAAACCGGATGGGGACAAAAAGTTGTTCAAAATGCTCGTGGTAGCAGTAATAACTTATTCAACATCAAAGCGGATAAAAGTTGGTTAGGTGAGAAAGTGGCGACGCAAACTCTTGAATATCATGATAATACACCCGTGATGGAAAAAGCTGCGTTCCGTTCTTATGGAAATTATCAAGACAGTTTTAATGACTATGTTCGTTTTCTCAATGACAATCCGCGCTACACTGTGGCGCTGAACCATAATGGCAGCGATGAGTCTTTCATTCGTGGCCTGCACGCTGCTGGTTACGCGACGGACCCGTACTATGCTGAAAAAGTGCTGAGAGTAAAATCTCAAATTGAAGCAATGGAATAACCCCTCTAAAGCCAGCTTTGCTGGCTTTTATCTTTCCTTTGTTTTGTCTAATCTCCTCTTTGAAACTCCTTTGGCATACATATTGCAGTTACTAACTTAGATATTCAGTAACCACTGATTTGATTAGGTTTTCGGGGGCAGTATGGCGTCGGATCTTCTGAATCTAGGTACCCAAAGTGTACTTACCGCTCAGAGACAACTCAGCACCACAGGTCATAACATTTCTAATGTTAATACAGAAGGTTACAGCCGTCAGTCTGTGATCCAAGGGACCAATACGCCTCGCCAATACGGTGGTGAAACCTACGGTATGGGCGTACATGTGGAAAAAGTTCGCCGCTCATGGGATCAATTTGCCGTTAATGAATTAAACCTATCTACCACCAGCTTTTCCTTTAAGCGTGACGACGAAGAAAATTTAGACATGCTTTCAAAGTTATTGTCGTCAGTGGCCTCGAAAAAAATCCCTGAAAACTTAAACGAATGGTTTGATGCGATTAAAACCCTCGCCGACAGCCCGAATGATGTAGGTGCGCGTAAAGTTGTACTTGAGAAAGCGGATCTGATCACTCAAAACATGAATGATTTTCACGAGAACATTCGCCGCCAATCTGATGCGACCAACAAAGGGCTAGATGTTGCCGTTGAGCGTATTAACCAATTGGCGCTTGAGCTGCGAGATTTACAACGCTTAATGATGCGTACTCCTGGTCCTCACAATGACTTAATGGACCAGCATGAAAAATTGGTGGCTGAGTTGTCTGAATACACCAAGGTCACCGTGACGCCACGTAAAAATGCTGAAGGGTTTAACATCCATATCGGGAGCGGGCACACGCTCGTCTCAGGTACAGAAGCCAGCCAAATGAAGATGGTTGATGGTTATCCTGATGTGAGTCAGCGCCGCTTGGCCATGATTGAAGGCAAAGGGATCAAGACCATTACCACTGAGGATATTGGCGGTAAGTTAAGTGCGCTGTTTACGATGCGAGATAAGCACATTCCTTACCTAATGGATGAACTTGGCCGCATGGCAACATCTTTCTCTTATGAAGTTAACAAATTGCAATCACAAGGCTTGGACTTACGTGGCAATGTAGGAAGAGCGTTGTTTACGGATGTGAACTCTGAAGTCAATGCCCGCTCGCGAGCGATCATCGCTGGCAATTCAAAAGCCGATATGGCGGTCTATATCGAAGATACTTCAGCGTTGAAAAGTGGTGAATACTCCCTACAGTACAACGGCAGCAATTATACCGTATTAAAGCCAACGGGCGAGCGGGTTAACGTTCCGGTCGTTGGCAGCAGTTTATTTTTAGATGGAATGCGAGTTGAGATTCGCAACGCCCCTCAAGCAGGGGAGCGCATATTGCTGCGTCCAACGCGTAATGGTGCCGCTATTATGAAAATGGCGACCAACGATCCGACAGCCATTGCCGCACAAAGTTATGAAGCCTCCACCACTTTTGCCCAAGGGCAGGCAAAATTTAATATTTTATCGGCAGGTGGGTTGCGTGAATTTGAAGTGGTGATCTCACCAACGGGCGATCAATTTGCGGTCACGGATACCAAAGGCAACGTGCTGCTAGAACCACAGGCCTACCCACCATCGAATTCGATTACTGTGCTTGGTACAACGTTTGAATTGACGGCTGGCGCGCTACCCAATGATAAATTTACGGCAAACCTTGTCCCCTCAGAAGGTGATAACGGCAATTTACGTAAGATGCAGCAAATTCAAACGGAGAAAAAACTCAACGACGGTGAAACGACCGTGCTCGGGGTTTATCACGATCTCAATACGGATTTTGGTTTGCAGCTGGCCACCGCGTCACGCTTAAGTGATGTGGCCAGGCTTGAAAAAGAGTCAGCGCAGGAGCGCATTGCGTCCATTTCCGGAGTCAACCTTGATGAGGAAGCCGCGAACATGATGAAGTTCCAACAAGCTTATATGGCTTCCTCACGCATCATGCAGGTGGCTAATGATACTTTCAACACGATTTTGCAGCTGAGATAGGAGGCGATAAATGTTAACCAGAATATCGAGCTTCCATAACTATCAATCGGTGCAAAACGATATGCGCCGTCAAGAATCAAAGATCCATCATAACCAAGCGCAGCTAGCGTCAGGTAAGAAGTTGCTTTCGGCCAGTGATAGCCCATTAGCCACTCATTACATCCAAAAAGTAGGGCAGCAAGAAGAGCAATTACGCCAATATCTTGATGCAATAGTGCTGGTTCGAAACCGCTTAGAGCATCAAGAAGTAATCATTGCCAATGCGGAAAGCTCGACCGATGAGGCAAAGCGTACTGTTATGGAAATGATTAACGGCTCTTTCTCTCCAGAAGATAGAGAAGCGAAAGCGCGTGAGCTGCAAGAGATGTTCAACAACTTAATTGAACTAGCAAATACGCAAGATGAGTCCGGTAACTACATGTTTGCCGGCACCAAGCCGAAGAATCAGCCATTTTTTAGAGATAATGCCAGTAACGTGACTTATTCCGGCGATGATTATCAGCGCAAAATGCGTATCTCCAACAGCTTAGAGATCCCGTTCAATAATCCGGGTAATAAAGTGTTTATGGAGATTGATAACCCGTTTGGTAACTACGAACCAAACTATCAATTAAACGAAGGTTCAGAGTTACTGCTCGAGCGCGCAACTAATTTAGACTCGAATGATACATCACGCTATACCGTGACGTTTGTTGATATGGCTAACGGCAAATATGGTTACCAATTAGAGAAAGATGGCAGCGTGGTACAGGCCGATGAGTTTGATCCACAAAAAGGCATTCGATATCAAGATCTGACGGTGCACGTAAAAGGGCAAATTTCGAAAGGTGATGTGTTAAGCCTAGAGCCACGTTCAACCTTTACCTTATTTGATAGCTATAAAGACGCGATTGAGCTCTCGCAGGGCTCCGTATCGGATGCATCGACGACAGCGAAACTGCACCAAATTACGGAAGAGTTCCATGCCGCCTTTATTCATCTCAATAAAGTGCGTACTGATGTCGGTGCACGCTTGAGCACTTTAGATATTCAACAAGAACAGCATGAAGATTTCAAAATCAGTTTAGCGAAATCAAAAAGTAACTTTGAAGATCTTGATTACGCGGAAGCGGTGATTGAATTTAATGAGAATTCACGTGCGTTGCAGGCTTCACAGCTGGCTTTTGGTAAAACGAAAGATTTGACCCTTTTCAACTATATCTAATCTTCAATGCCTTATGTGCTAAGCCATATGCGCGAAGAGTGGAATGTGTTGAAAAATTGGCCTGGAAATTGCTCATCTATTATCGAGAGATAAAGAGGCAATAGAGCGGCAAACGAAAGTGGCAACTCTGTTGCTAACGAGAAAAAACTGGATGCTCACTCACAAAGATAGAATGATTGAAGTTCTTCTAAGTGATTAAAAAACAAAGAATATTAATTTTAATATCAGATGTTTTAAAAGTTGGCATACTAATTGAATTGTCTATATCAGAGTTGATACAACAAGTTTTTAAATCGGCAAATAGCGGATTTAGCAAGTTCACGGTCAGTGCTTCCAAATGAGAGTAAAGCTGGCCGCTTCGCAAAAAGCTTGCGAACTCACTAGGAGAGCAAACTATGACCATTACAGTAAATACTAACGTCTCAGCAATGACTGCTCAGCGTTACCTTAATAAAGCGACGGGTGAATTAAATACCTCGATGGAACGTTTATCATCAGGTAATAAAATCAACAGCGCTAAAGATGATGCGGCAGGCTTACAAATTTCAAACCGCTTAACCGCTCAGTCTCGTGGCCTAGATGTGGCAATGCGTAATGCCAACGACGGTATTTCGATTGCTCAGACCGCGGAAGGGGCAATGAATGAGTCGACCAGTATCTTGCAACGTATGCGTGATCTTGCTCTTCAATCAGCAAACGGCACCAACTCGGCGTCAGAACGACAAGCTTTGGATGAAGAGTCGACCGCATTGCAAGATGAGTTAAACCGTATTGCAGAAACGACCTCATTCGGTGGACGTAAACTGCTCAACGGCTCGTTTGGTGAAGCATCGTTCCAGATTGGTGCGAGCTCAGGTGAGGCGATCATTATGGGGCTTACCAGCATACGTGCTGATGACTTCCGTATGGGCGGCCAATCGTTCCTTGCAGAGCAAGGAAAGGACAAGGATTGGGGAGTTCCAGCGGGCGCGCGTGATTTGAAATTTGAATTCACCACCCAGGCAGGTGAGCTTGTCACTCTCGATGTGTTAGCCAAAGATGGCGATGATATTGAAGAGCTAGCGACTTACATTAATGGTCAAACCGACAAGCTTAAAGCATCGGTTGATCAAGACGGTAAACTGCAAATTTTTGCCGCAGAACCGAATTTACAAGGTGACCTTGCCATCTCTGGTGGTTTGGCAACCGAACTTGGCCTAAACGGCGGACCGGGCGTTAAGACGACGGTTCAAGATATTGATATCACCTCAGTTGGTGGTTCTCAAAATGCAGTGGGCGTTCTGGATGCTGCGTTGAGATATGTGGATTCACAACGGGCAGAGCTCGGTGCGAAGCAAAACCGTTTAAGCCATAGCATCAACAACTTGGCCAATATCCAAGAGAATGTTGAAGCATCCAACAGTCGAATTAAAGATACAGATTTTGCGAAAGAAACCACGCAAATGACGAAAGCACAGATTCTGCAACAAGCGGGTACCTCGATTCTCGCTCAAGCAAAACAGTTGCCAAATTCTGCAATGTCACTATTGCAGTAATGTTAGGACCCTTCATCCAACAGCTCAGACGTGGGTTAGGTGAAGGAATCCTTGGCAAAGTATGATTATGGCCGAATATAAAGCTCTCTCAAGATGTACCCTGCTTTATAGTCATAGATAATCATACGCCCCGGTCAGTCGGTAATGTGTTCATTTCTCTGATCTCCACATTGGCTCTGGCTACCAACTAGCCCCGGTTCTCTCAAAGGAAAAGGGGCTTTTCTTTATCTATAATTTCTTGCTCTCATCAATGCTCCTCAATCGCCCGTGAAGCCGACCAATCACGTCAAATCTTTAATACTATTTTTGTATTTCAGCCAGTTTTGCAGCGTTTATCCCACTTTTAATCGATATTGGTTATTTTTTACGAAATCGTCGTTTTCCCGTTAAAGGATTCCTAACCGCAGTCGCTAATAATAGTACTTTGAGAGAACTACTTGGTTTTCCGAGACGTCGGAAACCGTTTGTCTATGACGCTAAGTCGGAAAATCAATAGGAGAACCACTATGGCGGTTAATGTAAACACTAACGTTTCAGCTATGACAGCACAACGCTACCTAAACAGTGCTAGCAATGCGCAACAGTTATCAATGGAACGTTTATCATCAGGCTTCAAAATTAATAACGCAAAAGATGACGCAGCAGGTTTGCAAATCTCTAACCGTTTGAATGTTCAAAGCAGAGGCTTAGATGTTGCCGTGCGCAACGCAAATGATGGCATTTCAATTGCGCAGACAGCTGAAGGTGCAATGAACGAAACCACCAACATTTTGCAACGTATGCGTGACTTATCTCTACAATCGTCAAATGGTTCGAACTCGAAAGCCGACCGCGTAGCGATTCAAGAAGAGATCACCGCGCTGAATGACGAACTCAACCGTATTGCTGAAACTACATCGTTTGGTGGCAATAAGTTGCTCAATGGTACTTTTGAGACGAAATCATTCCAAATCGGTGCGGATAACGGTGAAGCGGTCATGCTAAGCCTAAATAATATGCGCAGCGACAACGCAATGATGGGCGGTAAGAGTTACCAAGCGGCAAATGGACAAGATAAAGATTGGACCGTTAAAGCGGGTGCTAATGATCTTACCATTACGTTGACTGACAAACGTACTGGCGAGCAAACCATCAACCTAAGTGCAAAAGATGGCGATGACATCGAAGAGTTGGCCACTTACATCAATGGTCAAACCGACATGTTAAAAGCTTCTGTTGACGATGAAGGCAAACTGCAAATCTTTACTGATAGCAATCGTATTGATGGCGTAGCAACCTTTGGTGGCAGCTTAGCGGGTGAACTGAGTTTCCAAGCGGCAAAAGATGTGACAGTCGATACCATTGATGTCACCTCTGTAGGTGGTTCGCAAGAATCAGTTGCCATTGTTGATGCGGCACTGCAATTTGTAGACAGCCATCGTGCTCAACTGGGTGCATTCCAAAACCGTTTCAACCATGCGATTAACAACTTAGATAACATCAACGAAAACGTAAATGCTTCTAAGAGCCGAATCAAAGACACTGATTTTGCGAAAGAAACCACTGCCTTGACTAAATCGCAGATCCTTTCTCAAGCATCAAGCTCAGTGTTGGCACAAGCTAAACAAGCGCCTAATGCTGCACTTGGTTTGCTTGGTTAAGTCGTTAACTTTTAAATTAAAAATCCAGCTTCGGCTGGATTTTTTTATGCCTCACTTTTCACGTGATCAAAGAATGGATCGGAAAAATGAATCAACGGTTAAAACGGGAGGAAAGGATATATTGTTATAAGGCTAATAAAACAAAACCCAGCCTAAGCTGGGTTTGAATTAATGGTGCGGAAGGAGAGACTTGAACTCTCACACCTTGCGGCGCCAGAACCTAAATCTGGTGCGTCTACCAATTTCGCCACTTCCGCAACTTGTACTATAGATAGATTGAACATTGGTTATTCAAACTATCGTTGTAAATGGTGGCTACGACGGGATTCGAACCTGTGACCCCATCATTATGAGTGATGTGCTCTAACCAACTGAGCTACGTAGCCATCTTAAATAATGGTGCGGAAAGAGAGACTTGAACTCTCACACCTTGCGGCGCCAGAACCTAAATCTGGTGCGTCTACCAATTTCGCCATTTCCGCAGCGTATTCTTTAAATAAGCCGAATGTTATTGATTCAGCTTATCTTTTTACGGTCAGCTTATCGCGAACCCTACAAATAATGGCAGGGCTACCTGGATTCGAACCAGGGGATGGCGGCATCAAAAGCCGCTGCCTTACCGCTTGGCGATAGCCCTACAAGATGATTACTCATCTAAATAATGGTGCGGAAGGAGAGACTTGAACTCTCACACCTTACGGCGCCAGAACCTAAATCTGGTGCGTCTACCAATTTCGCCACTTCCGCAACTTATGCTGTAGATAAAATGAGGATTGGTTACTCAATTTATCGTTGTTATGGGTAGCTTATCGCTAGCCATATGAAATATGGCAGGGCTACCTGGATTCGAACCAGGGGATGGCGGCATCAAAAGCCGCTGCCTTACCGCTTGGCGATAGCCCTACAAGATGATTGCTCATCTAAATAATGGTGCGGAAGGAGAGACTTGAACTCTCACACCTTACGGCGCCAGAACCTAAATCTGGTGCGTCTACCAATTTCGCCACTTCCGCAATTTAATATTTTGATTCAACGAATCTTTTTCACAACAAGCGCTTGGCTTATCGTGTCAATAATGGCAGGGCTACCTGGATTCGAACCAGGGAATGGCGGCATCAAAAGCCGCTGCCTTACCGCTTGGCGATAGCCCTACAGGATGATTGCTCATCTAAATATGGTGCGGAAAGAGAGACTTGAACTCTCACACCTTGCGGCGCCAGAACCTAAATCTGGTGCGTCTACCAATTTCGCCATTTCCGCAAATTTTTAGTTATCGAGATGGTGCGGAAGGAGAGACTTGAACTCTCACACCTTACGGCGCCAGAACCTAAATCTGGTGCGTCTACCAATTTCGCCACTTCCGCAGCTCGATATCTATGTGTTGCCAGCCTTCGCTAACAACTAAATTATGGTGGCTACGACGGGATTTGAACCTGTGACCCCATCATTATGAGTGATGTGCTCTAACCAGCTGAGCTACGTAGCCATCTTTTTGAGCGAGACAATATAATACAATCCACACCCATGTGCCAATGGTTTTTTAAACACTGACCCATTTGAATAATGGCAGGGCTACCTGGATTCGAACCAGGGGATGGCGGCATCAAAAGCCGCTGCCTTACCGCTTGGCGATAGCCCTACAAGATGATTGCTCATCTAAATAATGGTGCGGAAGGAGAGACTTGAACTCTCACACCTTGCGGCGCCAGAACCTAAATCTGGTGCGTCTACCAATTTCGCCACTTCCGCAACTTAACCTGTAGATTCAGTGAATATTGGTATCCATTGAATCGTTGTTATGACCAGTTTATTTGCTAGTCATCTCAATATTGGCAGGGCTACCTGGATTCGAACCAGGGGATGGCGGCATCAAAAGCCGCTGCCTTACCGCTTGGCGATAGCCCTGCAAGATGATTGCTCATCTAAATAATGGTGCGGAAAGAGAGACTTGAACTCTCACAC